>NZ_JBWKES010000005.1:219549-341624 GCF_056435325.1 Streptomyces sp. NPDC043952 | reverse complement strand
GCCACCCGCTACGACAAGACCACCCAGTCCTACCAAGCAGCCGTCACCCTCGCAGCACTCCTGATGTGGGCGTGACATTTGACGACAGATCCTAGGCGCGGCGGCAGCCCGTCCGGCAGCAGTTCGTCGTGGTGCCCCGGCTCCAGCGACCGCAGCCACGCCGCGCACGCCCCGGCATCGGAACAGCCGTCCGACAGATGCGTGCTGAAGACTTGCCGCGGGTCCGGCGGCAGATGGCGGACGACGGTCATGCCCAGGTTGTCCTCCAGGGAGGCGACCAGCCCCGGAGCGTCCGCCAGGACGAGGAGCAGACGGGCCCCCGCCTCGGCCAGGCGCCCTTCGAGGCGGGATATGTCCCATGCCCGGAGCGCGAGGGGGTCCGGGGGCTCCATCACGAGGTATCCGTGCATACCGTTCCCCCGCGGTCCCCATTTGGAGATGTTGACCGCCCCGTCCACCTGGACGAGCAAGGGCTCCTCGCTGCCGTGCGCCAGCAGGTTGAGGGCATGTGTCTCCCGCCCGCTCCCCGGTTCCCCGACGAGTACTGCGATGCCCGAGTCGAGCGCGGTCAGGGCCTCTTCGAATCCGGGAGGCGGTACGAAACACCGTCGGGCCGACTTCAGACGGCCGGCCCGGACGGGGCCCTGTCGCATCGGTGCCGCTGCCCCGCCGCCTTCGGCCGGGCCGACGGTGGTCTGCTGTTGACCGCCCGCCACCACACCCGTGTTGACGGTGCTGTGGGGAGCCACCAAGACCGTCTCGCGACCGGCCAAGGCCGCGAGGACGGCGGTGAGGTCGTCGCTCAGGAACGGTTCAGTCGTCATCGTCCGCTCCGGCGTCCGACAGGCCGGCGAACTCGACGGTGGTGACGTGCTGGCCGCCGTGGACGACGCCCGTGTTGATGATTCCGCGCTCGGCGTTCAGGACCGTCGCGGGCTCGGTCGCCGGCGTGCGCTGGGCCCCCGGCGCCGTCGGCCCGGGCACCACAGACGCACCGGCTTTTCCTGGTGCACGAAAATCAACGACATTGTTCGTGTTGGAGTCTTCTTCTGTTCGCATGTCGACCTTCGGTGAACTGAACGCCCTTGGTGATCGGGCGTTCGCCTCGTGGACACGTCGAGATTCCCGCACAACGGTCCGCGGGTCGGTTCCCGAGGACCAGAAAACGAGTGAGCGCGGTCACATTGCCGAAGCGTTCCAAAAAGCGCACCAAAAGAGCGAGGCGCTGCCTTGATGGCAGCGCCTCGCCTTTCTCTTGACTCGCCGGTCGCGGTCGTGAGGTCAGAACTTTCCGCCGGGAACCGGGCGGCCGAGCGAGGCGATCCGATCGCGCAGAAGGCAGGAGAGTTCCTTCCGCTCCTGCTCGGTCAGTGCGCCCAGCAGCGCGGCCAGTTCCTCCTGCCAGTCCGTGCGCGGAGGGTTGAGCAGGTCCGGGTGGTCGACTGCCCAGTCGAGCACCTGGCGTACCTGGTCCGGGTGCCTCAGGAGCCAGAGTGCCGCCAAGGACACCGGTCCGGCGTGAAGCGCCTGAAGACAGAATTCGTACTCGCCCCGCCGGCTGGTCGTCCACGAGTAGCGGACGCCCATGCCTTCCTCTTGGCCGAGGAGCAGTTCCTCACCCGTTTCCCGGAGCCGGACGTCGAAGACCCGGAAGGTCAGGCCCGTCTCCGCCAGACGCTGCGGGGCTCCCAGGTGCTGCATGATCTCGGGCGCTCCGAGTCCGCTGCCCGCGGCCGCCTGTATGTCGGCCAGGCGGTGCAGTTCGCCGGTGAGGTGGCCACGCACCACGTGCCAGCCGTGCACGGTCCTCGTGCGGACCAGCCGCACGGGGTCGTGCACCCACCAGGACACCCACAGGTCGACCGATTCCGTGCCGTAGACCGTGGGAAGGCCGACCGCCCGGGTCTCGACGTGTTCGGTGGTATCCACCCGGAACGCTTCCGCGTAGTCACCGCCCAGTGTGGGTGGCGTCGCCTCGTCCGGCATGGGCAGATCAGCCGCGCTGCCGTCGGGATCGCCACGGCGTCCGAGGACGTAGTAGTTCCCGTCCGTGTCCCTCAGCACCAGTGACCAGTCCTGTGCCGTGGACCAGCGATGGCTGAGGATCTCCCGCCAGGGCGGCCTGGTGACCCGGTAATACAGGGGTTCGGTCGATTCGTCGCTCACGCTGCCTCCCACCGTTCGCCGGAGCGCCATCTGTCCAGCGCGGTCCGTGCCGCATACTGCCCGGCCCAGCCGTCCGTCCCTCTTTCCTGCAATTCGACGAAAAGCCGGAACTCGCCGCTGTGCATGGCGCCGGCCAATGCCGCGAACAGGTTTTCCACGGCCCGGCGCGGCACGTCGTCCCACTGACCCCGTTCGGCCCAGTCGAGCAATTCCAGGCACGTCGCTTCGAACACCTCGCCGGAATTCAACGCGCGGCGTGTCATGTCGACGATTGCGGTCGCGTCAGGCCCCCATGCGGCAAGCCGGCGCAGGAACCACTGCGGGGACCGAAGCATGTGACCGAACAGTGCGAGCACCTGGTCCCTGTTGCATCGCCCCTCTTCCAGCCATGCGACGAGGCAGCCGAACACCTGGGCCTCGTGACCGGCCTGGAACAGGCTCATCGTCGCGACCCGCACAGCGGCCAGGACCTGATCGTTTCCGACCGCTCCTTCGCCCGCCGGCCGGTCCCGGACGCCGAGGAGGAGTGTGCGGAGAAGACGCAGTGCGAGGTCCGGACGTGAAATGCCGAACTCCGAGCCGCACGCGTAGGCCACGGTCGTCCGGCGCTGGGAGTCGGCGGCCCGGCTCCAGCCTTCGAGGCGATAGCGCACCTCCGCGACGAGAACAGGGTCCTGGGCCGCGATGCCCAGCGCGTTCGCCGCGATGAGACGGCTGTTCACGCGCTCCGACCCGACGAGCGCCTGGATGTGGCGCAGCGCGCGCCGCCCGCCTCCCCATTTCGCCGCGTTGCCCATGAACCTGCCGGCCGCGAAGGTGAGTTCGTTGGTCCGGTCCACCTGCCGCAGCCACTCCACCAGCAGCTCCGACAGCTGTCCGTACTCGCGCCACACGTACCTGAGCACGGCGTCCGCCTGCCGGTGTCCGACGAACGTGATCGCTTCCACGCTGTGCGCGTACGCCCCCGCCGTGTGGATCCGGCGCTCCTGCCGGACCGCGCGGACGGCATGCAGCAGTTCGGTGAGGGAGCGCCGGAAAGCGAACTCCGGGTTGGGGCGTTCGGCCTGCCCCTCCCCTTCAGCACCAGTTCCCGGCAGCATCGCGGCCAGACGGCCCTGCGACAGCGTCAGCAGTCTGTCCGCTTCCTCCCGGACGAGCCGGTGGTCCAGCCCCTCGAAGACACAGGCGGCCAGCAGGAACGCCAGGGCGTCCGGATCACCGCGCAGCCTTGCCACGAGGTCCGGGACCTCCTGCTCGGCCCGGTAGCCCAACCGCGCCTCCAGGTCACCGAGAGCCTCCGGGTCCCCGTCCGCCGCCACAATGGCCGTCACCAGTTCCACCACGTCGGCCGGAACCAACTCGGGAGCCAGCAGGTCGCCCAGATCGTGGCGTCCCTCCAGCGCCGACAGCAGACGTTCCCTCTCCCACCGGTCCTCCACCACCGCCTCGAAGTAGCTGCCGAACACCATGGCGGGTGGCGGCGGTACGCACATCACGGGCGTCACGCGCAGATCCTGTTCGAGTCGGCGCAGCAGGGCCGTGTCATCGGGCAGGACGATCACCATGCGCGCCCCGGCCTCTTCCAGCAGCGCGCGCACATGCCCCAGTACACCGGGGCCGAGCGGCCGGGACGGGAACAGTCCGTCCATGAGGTATCCGCGTGCCGACGCGTCGGTGGGCTGCCAGCGGTCCAGTTCGACGACGCTGTCCAGCGCCCGCAGCGGGGCCTCCTTCCCGCAGCTCGCGCGCAGCAGGTTCAGCGCTGTGGTGCGGCGGCCGGTCCCGGCGCGTCCGGCGAGGAAGAGCGGCCCCCGCTCCAGCATGAGCAGCGCTTCGTCGAACCAGCCGGGTCGTGCGAACCCGAACTCGGCTGCCCGCGCCTCCGCTTCCGGAATGGGCCCTTCGCGCACCCTCCCTTCCCGTGGCGCGCGTCCACCGCTCACGGACGCGTTGTGGATGCGCTGCCCGCCGTGTACGGAACCGGCGTTGACGTTTCCGTTCGGGGCGTACACGAACGGGCCGCCCACCCGCGCGGCGCCTCCGATGGCATCGATCAGCTCGGACAGTTCCCGTTCGGTCTCATCGCCGTAGGGCGGGCCCTCCGGCGGGAGGCTCGGGACGCCCGGTGCGGGGCCTTTCGTCCCGACCGGCGGGATGCCCTCTCCGGGTGTCACCGCCGCCCCTGATACTTGTCGCCGCGGACCTGGTCCCCCTGGAAGCCCCGGACACGGCCGGCCTTGTTACCTTCGACGTGATCACCGGCGACGTGGTAGTTGCCCACGCTCTGCCCGCCGTGGACGGTGCCGGTGTTGATGTTCCCGTTGGGGGCGCTGTTCCTCATGTGCCGGCCCTCCCCGCTCTCGTTCACCGATGCGGGCGCGGCGTCGGGCGCCGCCGGCACGGTGGTCCCGTCGTTCGCGGGCTCCTCGTACAGGGGCCCGGACGGCTGCGGTACGTAGATCCACGCCCGCTGGGAGAACGGCTTGCCGTCGACGGTCGCGGCCACTTCGACGAAGTGGTCGGGGTGGCGCCCGGTGTAGCCGCCGGCGACCGCGTCCTGGTAGCAGCGGTCGGAGAGGATGGCCGCCACATGTGTGACGTTCTCCTTGTGGGAGGCAAGCACAGCCTTGACCGGGCGGGAGTCCAGCAGGCGATGCGTGTCGTTGCGTGCCGTGCCGTTGCCGCCGAACTCGTCTCCGGTATCGGGCAGCGGGCCGATGTGCAGACTGACCCGCAGCCTGATGGGCAGCGCTCCGTGGGACAGCACGTTGTAGTCGGTCAGTACCTCCTGCAGCGTGAACAGCAGGGGGTGGATCACGAACGGCATCCGCGCGGGATCGAATCCGAAGACGTAGCCGTCGCCGGTCGAGGCGGGAAACCTGCGGTCATCCCAGAGGTCCCGCAGCTCCGCCCTGGCCAGGGCCGTTTTGAGAAGTGCGGGTACGGCACGGCTGACGCCTTCGTGCTCGATCGCGGGGCGCCCCGTGAAGTCCTTCGCGTCCACGGCCAGGATGCCCCGGTAGTGCGGCAGTGGACGACTGTGGCGGTAGGGGCCGGTGGGTCGCTCGGGCAGGTCACTGCTCAACTCGCGCATGACGCTCCTCTGTGAAGCCCGCCCGTTCCGCGAGGGGTCCGGGCGGGGACGCTGATGCGTGCGATGACGTGCACGAGGCAGCTTCACAGGGAGGGGGCGGGCGTTCCGTTCCGCAGACCCCGACGGAGGGTGGTGTGAGTCACATGGTGGTCACGCGCTGTCCCGGCCCCGGACCAGCCGCCGCAGGTTGTCCTCATTGACCACCGTGATCCGGCACTTGCCGACCTTCACCGTGTCCGCGCCCAGCTCCTCCAGTGCCTTGGTGACGGCCTTGCGGCCCACGCTCAGGTGCTGCGCCAAGTCGTCCCGCGTGAGGGAGAAGGTGGGTGCCCGCCTACCGGAAGGGTCTCGTCCGCCGGAGATGTCCACGAGGCGCAACAGGGCCAGAGCCAGACGTTCGTGCACGGCTCCGTCATGGATCTCCGTCTGCTCCAACAGACGGTAGGAGGCCATCACCGCGAGACGGTGGGCCAGTTCAGGGCGTTGCACAAGCCGACGGAAATCCTCCGCGAAGACCACGGATGCTTTGCATATGCTCATGGCCCATACGCTGGCCGTCCGGGTGCCGCCGCACTGGACCGCCACTTCGCCGAGGATCTCACCCGCCCCCCGGAAGGCGAGCAGCCGCCGGCGCCCGTCACGATCGACCCGGACGACTTTCACCAACCCACTTTCCAGGGCGAGTACATGAGTTCCCCGATCCCCCTGAGTCAGCAGGGGGGTGCCCGGCAGGTAGGTCTGCAATCGATGCGCCGTCAGTCTGTCCCATTCCGCGCGCGACACCAGCGCACGAAACGGCAGCACCAAAGGAGTGCGATCTTCGCTCATGCGATCACGCTAAGGGCAGCGCGTACCGCTCAAGCAGGGAATGCCGGATTCCGCACCAGTAGTCGCTCAAAGCGGCCGGAACCATACCACTCGGCCAGATCACGCCCCGACAGGGCCGGTCGGGCCGCACCGGCCACCGATGCCCTTACAACGCGGGGATGCGGGAAATCGGCCTGCCCAGATTGAAGACCTTTCGGGCGACATTCCGTTTGAGATTCGGAGTGGAGAACCCCCCAGCGAAAGGATGCCATGACAGACGCAGGAACCCACCCGCTCTCGCCTGCGTCTCCGACCGGGCCACTGCAATCCCGACCGTGAACCCGCACCGGCCGCCGGGACGACCGGACGGCCGGCACGGTGTCACGCGGTGTCATCCGTGGAGCGCCACGCACTCACGGAGCAGTGGTTCCAAGCGCAGCTGGGTGTCTTCGCGATCGAACACCTGAAGGGCGTCCAGGCAGCTGACGATCCAGCGTGCCTCGTCCTCGTCATCGATCTTGAGCGCGACGGCGGTCACCGCGCCCTCCAGGTCGAAGAAGCCGTCCTTGAACTCGTCGCCGAGGGCCCGGTACCCGGCGGTCAGCAGGGGATCCGCGTACACGCCGGTCGCCTCGGCGAATTCCCGGGCCTCGACCCGGTTCGCACGGAGGCCCGCCAGGCGGCGCAACACCTGGTCGGAGTCGCCCAGTTCCTCGTGCAGGCGGTGGGCTCGGCCGACCAGGAGCGGCCAGCCGCCGGTCAGTTCATGGAGACGGTCCAGTCGGTCCTCCGTATGGAACATGTTGACGCGTTGGGCCCAGCCGCGCAGGCTGCGGTGGTCATGCCGGCGCAACACCACCGGGGCAGCCGAGGTAAGTTCGGTTCCCACCAGCAGGGAGCGCCACAGGGCGAGCTGAGCGGGGTCGGTGACGAGTACGACCGCGCGGGTGACCCCCGGAGTGGCGGGCAACAGCGTCTCGGCCAGGTCGACGGCTTCCCGGCAGGTCTCGGGCCGGACGGGGTCCCGGTAGTTGACGAAGTCACTGATGACGACCCGTCGTTCACGGGGGCGTCCGCCGGTGAGTTCCTGCTTGTAGGCGCTGGGCTTGCCGACCGGTGGCAGCGTCCAGCCGTCGATCGGTCCGGCGATCGTACGCAAGGTCCGGGCGACGTCGGTGACTCCGGTGGCGGTGCTGCCGAGGACCACCCTGGTCCGGTTGGACCGCTCGCCCAGGAGGTCGTCGAGCTGGGTGTTGGTCAGCGGAGCCGGCCTGCCGTCGGGCAGCTCGGGGCGGCCCTCCTGCACGATGCTCTCCTGCAGTTCACAGTCCTGCTCGGCCCTGAGCAGACGGGCCTCCACCTCGTGGGAGGTACCGATCATGCGCAGGGCGTTGGGACCGCGCAGATGCCATCCCAGGCCGTCGTGGTTGGGCGCGAGGATGCCAAGACCGACCATCTCGGAGAGGTAGGCGCGGAAACCCTCGGTGTCGAGCTGTTCGAATCCCTTGCGCCAGTAGGTCTCGCACTCCTCACGCAGCTCGGTGTCGCTCAGCCGCACCTCCAGGCCGTGATGGCGGGCGTGGTACGCCAGCACATTGGCGATCACGTCGTAGCGGTGGTCGAGGCTCAGCGTGTCCTTGAAGGCCGCCGAGATGCCGTCCCGGAGCGCGGCGTCCGCCTCCACGATCTCGATGTCGGTCACCTCCACCTCATAAGGGGGTTCCCCAGCTCCGCGCCGCGCCCGCTTGCGGTGCATCAGCTCGACCAGCCGGTGCCCGAACATCTGTAGCAGGAACGGCTGGTACGAGCAGTATCCGAGGACGCGGTTGACAAGATCAAGGTCCTTGAACTCGAACCCGAGCGCCCGCATCGGCTCGACCAGCAGTTCCGCGGCCGACTGGGGAGCCAGCGGGCCGATGACCTTGGGGGTCTGAGCGAGGTGGCCGAACGGTCCGTTGCTCGCAAGCTTGGAGAAGCGCTGCACGGAGTGAAGTCCTGCGAAGACGACCTTCGCCGCGTCCTTGGTGTCGGACCCGAGGCCCTTGAGCTTCTTGGTCTGGTCGAACCGCGGGGCGTCGGCCTCGAAGAACTGGTCGCACTCGTCGAGCAGGATCAGCAGCCGGCGACGGGAGTCCCCGTCCAGCCACGTCCGGATGCCGGCGCGCACCCGCTCGGAGGTCTCCTGTCGCTTTCCACGTCCCTGCAGCCGTTCATCGAGTACCTGTGCCACGCTCAGCTCCCTCAGCAGGACGCTCCACAGCGCCTCCGGCCCGCGTGAGCTGCCTTTGCCGATGTTCTCCTGGTCGAGGTTGACGTACACCGTCTGGTGATAGCCGGGGCGCTGCTCCATGAACCGTTCCCCGGCGTCGGCGAGCAGTGCCGACTTGCCCAGGCCCCGGCCGCCGTAGATGACCTGGGTGCCGCGCGGGTCGAGGATGCTCTTGCGTTCGGCGTCGCGGCCGTAGAACATCTCGCCGCCGATCCGGCCGCGCTTCTCCCTGATGTAGGGGTTGACGCCGGAGAAGGGCAGCAGGGTCTGCGTGGCGGCGCTGACCTGGCGGTTGCCGCAGGCCGCGAGATAGGCGAGGGCGGCGTCGTCCACGACCAGCAGCGGCTGCAACCGGTCGGAGCCGGCGGCGAGTTCGGCTCGGGCCTCGCGGCTCAGCGTGCCGAAGTAGACGACCAGAAGGCTCGCTCCGCTGGTGTCGCGCTCCGCCCAGCTCATGACGACCTTGGCGGGCGGCCTGCCCCAGACCATCATCACCCGCAGGTTGCCGCCCTGTTCCTTGATCTGCGAGCCGAACGCGGGCGCCTTCGCCCTGCCGTTGATCTCCACGCCGGTCGCTTCGAAGAGCCGGTATTCCCGCCGGTGCTGCGACCGGTCGTCGAGCGGCCTGGCGCTCTTGGCGTCATAGCCGAGGAGTTTGAGCAGGGGCGGCACCTGCCGCGTCGGGGCCACCTGGAGCCTGTCCTTGCGCTCCGTTGCGGCAAGCGCGCGCCACTCGTCGAGAGCGTCGGCCGCCAGCGCCGCCTCGTCGGTGGAGAGACCGCCGTAGTCCAGGACCGGAACCATCGGATGCTTTCCGCCGGACCGGACCAGCTCGACGAGATCGAGGTCGATCCCTCCGGGCAGGCCGTCGGGCACGGCCGGGAAGAACTCGGTCAGATGGGACTCGCCGCCCTCGATCTCCGGGACGGGTTCGCCGATCTCCAGGAAGTAGACGAGGTCGGCGGCGGTGGCCAGGTCGTTCGTCTCCAGGCGCCGCAGGACCTGGGCCCGCTCCTCCACGGAGGGGTCCAGGGCGTCGAGCCGGGCCCGGATCCGGTCCGCCGCCTGTTGCCGGAAGGCCGGCAGGCCGCTCCGTACCGTGTCGAGTGCCCGCCGCACGTGCAGCAGGTCGTGCCGGTCGGCGCTTTCGAGGCGGTTGTGGGCGTCGGCGAGCAGCTCCTGAAGGCCCAGGTCCTGGTCCTCGGTCACGGCGCCGTCGGCCTGAGCGCGGTGCAGCTCGGCGACGAGTGCGTCGTGTGCCTTCCGCAGCTGTGCGCGCCGGGCGGTCTCCCGGTCGTCGATCTCCGCTTCCGCGGGCGGGACGAACTCCCCCGCCCCGGCGGCGGGCAGCAACCCGCGTCCGGCCAGCTCGACGATGTCCCGAGCCGCGGTGAACGCGTCGTGGGAGAGCCGCTCGTCCAGGGCCTCCTGCCAGCTCCGGTGGACCGCGGTCAGCAACTCGCCGAGTGACAGCGGCTCGTCACAGGCGTCGCACACCTTCAGCCGCTCCGCGTCCAGCACGAGCGACGGGTCGACGGAACCAACGGAACGCGTGGTCACGGTGTCCCCGGCCAGCAGAGCGAACAGTTCCTCCATCGAGGCGTGGGCCGCCCAGGCGATCGCGCCCGAGAGGGCGTCCGGACGCCGCGCCAGCCCCTCCAGTTCACCCAGCGCCGCTTGCCTGCCGTCCAGCAGGGACTGGCGAAGGGAGGAGATCTCCTTGACCGCCCGGTTGCCGTCGGCACGGTCGCTGCGACGGGTGCCGTCGACCGCCAGGCACCACTCCTTGACCAGGCTGACGGCCCGCTCCACGAGATGCACCAGGTCCTGCCGCCCGGAGCCCTGCAGTGGCTTGCCGCTGGGCGAGCGGTACTTGCGGTCCATGCGGTCGATCTCGCTGTTGACCTCGGCCAGCTTCGACAGCCGCTCGACCTGCTCCCGCGCCTGCTGCAGTGCGTCCCGGTTGTCGCCGACGACGGTCGTGAGCAGTGATCCGAGCATCCCGTCGCCGGGAGCGAGCCAGCGCTTGGCGATCTCCGTCGCCCGTGCGAACCGCAGCCGCTGCGGTGCGAGCAGGGCACGGCTCTGATCGCGCAGCTCCCTCAGCCGGGCCTCGGTCTCGGAGACATCGGCGACCAGCGGCGAGGCGATCAACAAGGCGCCGCTGAGGGCACGGTCGGCGACGGCGGTCGCCGCCTCCCCCAGCCGGTCCGGGAGCCGGGGCACCAGCGCCTTGAGCTGAGCGCCCGCGGTGTGGTCGCCGGTGATCAGCGCGGTACGCAGGAGGGCGGGCAGCAGGAGGAGTTCGCTGCCCTCGGTGTCCTGGCCCGCGTATCCGCCGTACTCCTGGAGCAGGTCCGCCGTCAGCCGGGCGCTCTGGCTGTCCCCGGAGGTCAGCAGCGCGGCGGCACCGGCCAGGCGGAGCGCCGCCACTTGGGGCTCGGGGTGGCCGGCGGCCTTCGCCACATGGTGGGCGAGTCCGAAGCGCCGCTCCACGACCAGCAGCGCCAGGGCCCGCTCGGCCGCGGCCCCATCGGCCAAGTCGTCCGCGGCCGGGGTCGCCTCCGGGACGGGCGTGTGCTCGGCGGGAGAGACCGCGGGAGCAGCTGGCGCCTGGACAGGCGCGTCGGCGGGCGTGGGGGGCGCCGGGTCGCTGTCGGCGGCCGACGCGGCGTCTGCGGCGGGGGCGTGGACCGGCTCGGTGGTCGTCGTGGCTTCCGGCTCGGAGGCGGGCTGGGGCGCGATCACCTCGGTCTGTGCGGCCGACGGTACGGTTCCGTGCCCTGCGGTGGTCTCGGCATCGGCGGGCTCGGCGGCGCCGTGCGCCTCGGCGGTCCCAGCCGGTTGCGGGTCTTTGTCACCGTCCGCCGGCTGGTCCAGCGTCAGCTCAGGAGCGATGAGCACCGCCATGGCGCACGCGGGCAGGACCCGTACGACCTGCCCCTGCAGTGCCAGGATCTCCGTTGCGGCATCCTCCTGTCGTCCCAGTCTGATGAGCCGGGCCAGGGCGGCGAGCGCGGCGCTCTCCTCCCGCTGGGGCTCCCCCCAGGCCGGCACGTCCAGCAGGCGGCGGGCCGCGCCCCGCACGGCCTCGGCGGCAGCGACGGCGGCGGCGGAGCTGTCCGGGCGGCAGGCGACATCCAGTAGTTCCCGCAGCGGTCGGCGGGCCTGGAGATCGGCTTCGCGGGCGGTCCGGTACGCGCGTGCGGCATGCGTCATGTCCTCCAGACGGCGGGGGATCCCCTCGATCCCGGCGGCCCGGAACACCGCGTCCACGTCGTCGAAGACAGCGTTCAGCGCGGCGAGCGGAGCCAGGTCCTCGTCCTGCGGAGGGCGGCCGTCCATGACCGCGCCGGTGACCTTCTCCGCGGCCTGGCGGGCCCTCGCGAGGGCGCTCTCCAGCTGCCGGCATGCCTCCTCGGGAGCCTCCCCCTCGGTCCCGGTACCGTCGGACGCGGGAGCGGTCTCCTCGTGCGAGGTGCCGGGGTCCGCTGCCGCTGTCTCCGGGGCGGGGGTGCTCATGCGCGGCCGGTCGGCGATGGCAGCGCGCGCTGGTTCACTGTCCTCCACGAGCGCCAGCCCGTCCTCTTCCGCCGCTCCGAGGGCGACATCGGGGTACGCCTTCACCAGGGACCGCGCCGCGGCAGCGACGGCGGCGAGCCGGGCCGACTCCTCGTCGTCGGCCGTCGCCCCGAACCAGTTCTGGTCCGCCGCCCAGGCAAGGAGATGGGCGTCGGTGACGGAGGCGTTGCACCACGCGAACACGGTGGCCCGGACCAGCGTGGCGCCCCACCGGGCAACCGGGTCGGGAACCGGCTCCCCGTCCCTCGCCAGGACGAAGTCGCCCACCTGGTTCATCACGGTGACCGTGAGGCTCCTGATCCCGCATGTGCAGGTGTGCTGCCGCGACTCGCGCCGCAGCCTGGCGAGGACGTCCCGGCACAGGGCGCTGCTCACCCGTCGAGGGGCCGACATACGGATGCCCAGATTGGTGAGCAACTCCTGGCGCTGCTTGGGCCTCAGGGAGTTGAAAGCGAGTTCCACCATGTCCGCCGTGAGGTCGTTCAGGGCGGCGACGGCCGGGGAATCCAAGGCGTTGAGCGCGGTGGCCAGGCCGTCGAGGTCCTCGGCCGAGACGCTCGGCGGGGACCACGGTGGCCCTGTGACGACGTGGTAGCGGTCCTGCATGTACACGCACTCCGTTTCTGAGGGGTGACGGAAGGAAGACAGAGGGCCGAAGCCATGGCCGCGCGAAAGCCGTGGAAGGTCAGCGGCCACGCGTGTGCTCGGTCACGAACGTGTAGCCGTACGGCAGTTCCCAGCCGTCCGCCTTTCCCAGCCTGCGGCAGTACTCCCGAAAGGCCGCTCGCTGAACGTCGCTGGGCGAGCAACCCGGCCGCAGGCGGCGGAGGTGACCGGAGACGAACTGGGCCGCCGGCAGCCCCGCACCGTCGGGTTCCGTGTCCGTGCCGCCCCAGGGGCGTATCACCCGCTGCCGTACCGGGCGGTAGCCGATGAGAGGGATCATCGTCTCCCTGTCACGCGCCGGGAAGTGCGGTTGGCCCCAGGGGTCCCGGCTGCCGAGGGCCGGCTCCAGGAGCCGTTCGGCGAGCAGTTCCGCGACGGCCGATTCGAGGGCGTCGGCCTGCGACCGGGCCGGCCGGCGGCCGTAGACCGCGGTTGGCAGGACCGAGCGGTCCATCAGGGCATGACCGTCAAGGGTGAGCAGGCCGCAACGGCGCACGGTGCGCATCACCAGCCGGCGGGGGTCGAGACCGACCGCGCTGTCACCATGGCGGTCACTGCCCGGGGCGTCCTCCCTGGTGAGTACGCGAGGGTCGTAACAGTGCCCCGTCTCACGGTCACCGACGTGGATCCGTTCCCCGAGCCGCGTCGTGGCCAGGCGGATCACCGTACCGCCGTGGAGGTAGCGCAGCTCGAATACGAGGCCGGGGAAGAAGTCGCGGGGCCAGGTGATTCCGGTCAGCCGGCCCGAGTCGTCAGCGAGTTCGGCGGTGACGTCCTGCGTCGCCTCCTTCTCGTCCAACGCCTCGTCGGCGTGGTCGAGTTCGAGGCGGACCGCGGGGCGCGTGCCATGGGACCGACGAAGGTCCTGCACGACGTACGGATGCAAGGGGAACCAGCCGTCGACGAGATGGGCCAGCCGCAAGGGTGCCCGCCAGGCGATCTCCTTCGCATCGTTCCGCAGGAGTTCGCCGATGCCCAGGAAGGCGTCGTCGGCGAGGGGCAGATCGACGGGTTCCAGCTCTGCTTCCGGCTCCGGGTCCGGCGGCACGGACACCGTGGACTGCCAGCCGCGTCCGGCGGGGGCGAGGGGATCTCCGGGCGCCTCCGCATCACCGGGATGGTGGGACCGCCACACGCCGCCACCCTCGAAGGAGTCGTCGAGAGTGATCCGGGAGCCGTTCTCGAACAGACCCTGGTCGCTGTCCCCGTGCACGACGTCGGCGAGCGCCACGTTAGCCCGGCACACGGCGGCGGCGTAGCCCACTCCCCTGAGCAGTTCCGTCGCCCCCGGGAACCCGCGAAGCCGCGGTCCGACCGCGGTGAACACGGTGACCGGAGCGGTGAGGCCGTAGCGCCGTCTGCCTGGGGTGGCCGCGTGTTCCACCGCTGCCGCGAGGGACCTCATGTCATCGCCGCCCAGCGGTCCTGTGTCCCGCCAGCAATCCGCGAGGGAGGTCCGGGTCAGGGCGTAGTCACCCCATGTACGCAGCCGGGCACTGGAGTTGAGGACACCGCGCACCGTGTCGAGAAGACCGAGCAGCCCTGCCCGCAGGTCGTCGCCGCGTGTGCCGCCCACCAGTGCGGCGAGGGACACGGGAACGAAGGGGCTGAGCAGCTGCTCCCGTGCCGTCGTCAGGAGATGGTCCGTGTAGGCCGTCAGGTCGTCGCACCGGGCCGCCTGTGGTGACGGATAGCAGACGTCGACGACGACATGCCCGTCCTCGTTGATCCATCGCCGACGCGCGCGCAGGCGGTGGAGCTGGGCCGGTGACAGGCTCAGGGCCGGGCCGAAGGCCTGCGGATCCGGGACGAGGAGTTCCCTGCGCCGCGGCGCGGGGTCCTTCCCCGGCCTGCCCGGGCCCTCGGCGCCCGCGGGCGCCCCCGACACCCAGGCCGGCACGTCACCGAGGGCGCCCAGCTGGGGATGGGCGCCCTCGCGATAGACGATCTCGGCGTAGAGCGGGTCCGATCCGGTGGCGACGCACACCATGGCGCCGACCGGAAGCACGGGAGCGCGTTCGCCGAAGGTGATCACGGGGAAGTCGTCGAGACGCAGTGGGCTTCCGCCATAGCCTTCACCGCCGAGGTCGTACCCGAAGTAGGCGGCGTTGAAGGCGACGGTGGTGTGCACCGGCGCCGGCCGGGCCGCGACAACGGCTTCGAGATAGTGCCGCAGCCGGTCCCGTTCCTGGTCGGGTACGGCGTCGAAGCCCTTCGTCATGGTGGAGGTCAGCAGGGGCTGGTCACCGTACGGATCCGGAACCTCCTTCTCTCCGCGCTCACTGGCCGTTGCCGACGCATAAGGGTCCCCACCCATGACACCTCCGCCGCACTACAGGTCACCTCGGCCCGCCTGCGGTAATTCCGCAGACTATGCCCATACGTGGGATTCCTGTGGCACTTTCATCATTCCGCTATGACCGACAGCGGAAGCTTGAGCCCCGGTGAGCCGCTGGTTGTCAGTAGCGGCCTCTATCGTTCTGTCTGAACGCGATGCGGATGTACAGGGGGACCGAGGATGGCCACTGACGGCACCGATTACCCGGAGTTCCGGCTCCGGCTGCCAGGCGGAGGTCCCGAGGCCCGTGGACGCCTGCTGACCGAGAAGGGGACGAACGGGAGCCAGAAGTTCGTCGTTCTGGCCGGGTCGCCGGGACGCCGGGAGGTCGTGCCGTCCTTCCCCGTCCGCATGCCGTCATCGTACCGGCTGAGGCAGCGGCTGATCGAGGCCGGCATCTTCGTGGAGTCCGAGACCTGGCCCGGCTGGCTGGAGCTCATCGCGGACGTCGAGTGCAACTCACCGTCGGCCGCCGCCGAGATCCTGGTTGGCCGCAGCGCCAACGGCTGGCTGGAATGGAAGTCGGCCAACGGCCATCCGCTCTCCGACTACCTCGACCAGGTGTCATGGGGCCCCAACAGAGCCTGGCTGGTGCGCGGTTCCAACGTCTCCGGCCTCGACCTCGTCCGGCGGCTGTGGCTGCCTGAGGGGCTGGTGACGCTGCAGGCCCGCCATCTTCGGCAAGGTATCGAGCAGGGTGTCAGCAAGGATCGTCTGCGGGCCGCTGTGGAGGAGGACTACTCCACAGCGACATACAACCAGAAGGTCCAACTGGTCGAGGAACTGCACATGTTCCTCTCCCGGATGAAGCCCGGCGACACCATGTGCGCCGTCTCGGGCGGTCGCCTCCACGTCGGCGAGATCACGGGGGACGCGGCGCGGCTCACGTCCGAGGACGGCCGGTCCGGTCTGCGGCGGCCGGTCGACTGGGCGGAGCAGGGACACCCCTACGAGGAACTGCCCGAGGCGCTTCAGCAGAAGCTCTCGGCCCAGCACGACGTGGTCGACCTGACCACGGTGAAGGACCTGATCGACGGCCTGGGGATAAGCGACGAGGACCTGATCGAGGAGGCCGAGGCGGCTGACCGGGATCCGAGTGCGGAGATCCCCGCCCTGACGGCCCGCCGCGAACTGGAGGTGCCCGTCCCGACGGACGAACTCGCCGCGGAACTCCTGGTGCACGACATCGGCTGGCTCCGGGAGGTGCGCGACCTGCTGTGGGACGAGCGCCAGTTGGTGCTGTACGGTCCGCCCGGCACCGGCTAGACGTACCTCGCCCTCAAGCTCGCCGAGTTCCTCGGTGGCGGCCCGGAGCAGGTGAAACTCGTGCAGTTCCATCCCTCGTACTCGTACGAGGACTTCTTCGAGGGATTCCGCCCCCGGGAGGATCCGCACACGCACGAGGTCGCCTTCCGGCTCGCCGAAGGCCCGCTGCGCGAACTGGCCGAGCTGGCTTCCCGTGAGGGCAACCGCCACATTTCGCACTTTCTGATCATCGACGAGATCAACCGCGCCAATCTGGCGAAGGTCTTCGGCGAGCTGTACTTTCTGCTGGAGTACCGGAACAAATCCGTGCGCCTCACCTACTCCGGCGACGACTTCGCTCTGCCGCCCAACCTGTTCGTCATTGGCACCATGAACACCGCAGACCGTTCGATCGCCCTCGTGGACGCGGCCATGCGGCGACGTTTCGCCTTCGTCGAGCTCTCACCACGCACCGAACCCACGAGCGGACTGCTGCGCCGCTGGCTCGCGCGTGAAGGCCGTGACAGCGAGCCGGCCGATCTCCTCGATGCGCTCAACACCCGGATCGAGGATGCGGACTTTCGCATCGGGCCCTCGTATCTGATGAAGACGGGTGTGTACCGGGAGGGCGGTCTGGATCGGACCTGGCGGACCAAGATCCTTCCGCTGCTGGAGGAACACCACTACGGCGAGGGCGTGGACATCGAGAAGCGGTACGGGCTGGCCGCGCTCCGGGAGTCGCTGGGGTGACCCAGGTCATCGAACTCTTCGAACACGCCCCCGCCCGCTCCATCCCCCTGCCGGAAGCGGTCGGACGTCCCCTGGCGGCGGGGGACATGGTGGACGCCTCTCCGGATCCGTACAGTCCTGGGCGCTGGTCGCTGCGGGCCGGCAGCAAGGTCGGGGCGGTGGCCTTCACGGTGCCGGGCGCCGACACACCGGTCACCGTGCGCGTCACGCCCAAGGTCCCCATCAACCGTCTGTTCTTCCTGCTCGGTTACGCCCTGCGCCCGAACGGCATCTGGCGGGACGGCGAGGTGGAGGTCGCGGGGCACCGTGATCTGCTGCCCGCCTTCGCCCATGCCGTGGAGCGGCAGACGGACCGGGCACTGCGGCAAGGTCTGCTACAGGGGTACCGGGCGGCTGAGGAAAGCTCCCTCGTCGTGCGCGGTCGTATCCGGGAGTCCGAGCAGATACGGCGGCGGTTCGGCGCCACGCTGCCGCTCGAGGTCGCCTACGACGAGTTCACCACCGACATCGCGGAGAACCGGATCCTGCGCGCGGCCGTGGAACGGCTGCTGCGGCTACCCGGAGTGCCGGCCGACGTGCGCCGCAGGCTCCTTCACCAGCGCGCCCGGCTGGCCGACACCGCCGTGCTGACGCGAGGACAGCCGCTGCCGACGTGGCAGCCCACGCGCCTCAACTCCCGGTACCATCAGGCTCTGCAACTGGCCCAGGCCGTCCTTGCCGACACGTCCGCCGAGCATGCCGCCGGCGGGCTGCGCGTCGACGGGTTCCTGTTCGACATGCACAAGCTCTTCGAAGACTTCGTGACCATCGCGCTGCGGGAGGCCTGCCGCGCCCGCGGTCACACGGCTCGGCTCCAGGACGCGCACCACCTCGACGCGGCCTCCGTGATCCGTATGAAGCCTGACTTCGTACTGTACGGGCCCGACGGTGCGGTGTGTGCCGTGGTCGACGCCAAGTACAAGGCCGAGAAGCGGGAGGGGTTCCCGGACGCCGATCTGTATCAGATGCTCGCGTACTGCACCGCTCTCGGTCTGCCCGAGGGACATCTCGTCTACGCCAAGGGCAACGCCTCGCACGCCGCCCATACCGTGCGGCACGCCGGCATCGTCATCCACCAGCACGCCCTCGACCTCGGCCAGGATCGCTGCGGATTGCTGGCGGACATCGAGAAGGTGGCCGCCCGGCTGGTGAGCACGCCGCGCATATGATCGTCTGCGGAGTGTCCCTTGAGGGTGGCGGGCGTTCCTGCCCCCTCAGAATGCCGCGTCGTCTATCGCGTTTCCTACGGTGGGCCGGTTCAGGTCGCCGCGAAAAGGGTCACTCATTGACGGCGTCGACAACACCGGCCTCCCGCGGCGGGTGTCCGTCGCGGAGCATGCGCAGGACCGCGCGTTCGACGGGGCCCCGAGTGGCGGGGATGCCGTAGGCTCCCTCGTCGCCCAGGTGTGGCAGGGCGGCGGCGACCGTGATGCCCTCCTCGTACAGCTCGATCACCCGAGGGTTGATGTAGGAGTTCCGGCAGACCGCGGGCGTGTTGCCGAGATACCCGGCCACCTCGCGCGCCGCGCGGGCGATGGCGCGGCGGCGGGCGCTCTCGCTGCGGGCCACGGGCTGGGAGACGGCCAGGGCCACGGCGGCCATGACGGTGGCGTGCCAGGTGCGGAAGTCCTTGGCGGTGATCTCCAGGCCGGCCAGTTCCTTCAGATACGCGTTGACGTCGTCGCCGGTCACGGTGTGCCAGGAGCGGCGCTCCCAGTAGGCCAGGAGCCGGTCGCCGTCGCCCCGGCGCCGGCGCAGCGCGGTGAGGCAGCGGCAGGCGGAGGGGTCCGCGACGGTCTGGGCGATCTCCTTGCCGTGCTTGCCGGTGTAGGTGAACAGGACCGCACCGGCGTGGCAGCGGGAGTGCTCGCGGAGCAGCGTGGTGAGGCCGTAGCTGTCGTTCAGTTCGGCGTAGCGGTCGCTGCCGATGCGGAAGAAGCCGAGGTCGAGCAGGCGTACGGCGGTGGCCAGGACCCGGTGCCGGGTCAGCCCGCGGTCGTGCAGATGCCCCTCGACGGCCTCGCGTACCGCGGGCAGGGCTTCGGCGACGTCGAGTACGTGCTCGTGCTTGGCCTGCTCCTGCTCCGCGCGGAAACGCGGGTGGTACAGGTACTGACGGCGGCCGGCGGTGTCCGTGCCGACGGCCTGCAGGTGCCCGTTGGCCCTGGCGCAGATCCACACGTCCCGCCAGGCCGGCGGAATGACCAGTTCCCGGATCCGGGCCAGTTCTCCGGGATCGCGCAGCGGGGCGCCGTGTGGGTCCAGGTAGCGGAAGCCGCGGCCATGGCGCAGGCGGCGGAATCCGGGGTCGGTGGGACGACTGTGGTAAAGACGCATCCCCGCCTCCTGAACGGACCCTGCCCGGTCGCAGAATCGTGTCGCTCAGGTACCCGCCCCCGTCCCCCGCACGCCAGCGCTCCGGTACGGCCCGGCTACTCGTTCCGGAAGACGGCCTTCTGGACGTCGTTGGGGCCGTCGAACTGGTCCTCGGGCGCGTCGCTGATCTTCTGGACGAGGGAGTCGTCCGCGCCGTTGGACTTGGCCAGCTCGATCAGGTCGTCGCGGCGGGCGGGGTAGTCGGCACCCTTGAGCGCCTTCTGGAGGTCGATCGGGCTGATACTCGCCATGGTGGTCTCCTTGCCGTCCTGGCGTTTCGTCCTGGCTTGTCGCTTGGGCGACGCTGTCGTACATCGTTACCAACCAGGATGAACCGTGCATATCGAGCCGTCACGGCGGCCAGGACTGGCCGTGCGGCGCCGGGGCACCCGGCCGCCGTGGCGAGGCGGGCTCGGATCCTGCTGACCGGGTGGTTCAGCTTCCTGGACGGGGAGGCCACCGCCGGGGATGTGCTGGCCCTGAACCGGGTGCAGGAGGCCCTGCGGCAGGCGGGGCTGGAGCACGAGGTCGCCTGGAGTCCCGGCTTCCGGCCGGCGGGGCCGTCCCTGGCGCAGGTCCGCCCCGAGGACTACTCCCACCTGGTCTTCGTCTGCGGTCCGCTGCACGGCCCGCAGATCGAGGAGCTGCACCGGCGGTTCGCGCACTGCGTGCGGATCGCCGTGGGCACCTCCGTGGTCGACGCCGGCAGTCCCGCCGTCACCGGGTTCCACCGGGTGCTGGCGCGGGACGCTCCCGGCGCGGAGCCGACGCCGGACCTGGCGGCCGACGCGCCCGCTCTCCCCGCCCGCCCGGTGGCCGGGGTCATCCTCACCCACGGCCAGCACGAGTACGGAGCGCGCCGGCGGCACGCACGGGTCGCCGACGAGGTGACCCGCTGGCTGTCCGGCCTGGACTGCGCGCGCCTGGAGCTGGACACCCGGCTCGATGTGCACGACTGGCGGCTGAGTTCGGCGCCCGCCCAGCTGGAGTCGGTGCTCTCCCGGCTCGACCTGGTCGTCACCGACCGGCTGCACGGCATGGTGCTCGCGCTGCGGGCGGGCGTTCCGGCCGTGGTCGTCGACCCGGTCGAGGGCGGCGCGAAGGTGACGGCGCAGGCGCGGGCCTGCGGCTGGCCCGCGCTGGTGCCCGTCGAGCAGCTGGAGGAGTCCGTCCTCGACCACTGGTGGGACTGGTGCCGGACCTCCGGCCGGGGGCTCGCCCGCGAGATCGGCGCCGGATTGCGCCGGGGCGCGGCAAACCGTGTCGAGGATCTGCTGGCGGCGCTCCGGCCGGGTGCCGACGAGCAGCGGGAGGGATGACGGGGGCTCCCGCAGGCGGCCACCTTGCGGGCGGGGCCGGTGCCGCCGCGTCACTCCGCGGCGATGCGGAACTCGAATTCGGGGCGGTCCCAGGGCACGGCGGGCGGGTTCGCGAGCGCGGTCCCGGTCCGCACCGCGCCGACGCGGTGGTAGAAGTCCTGGGACGGAACGTGCGAGACGACCTTGAGACGGTCGAGCCCGGCGGCGCGCGCCTCGGACCGCATGTGCGCGACGAGCTGTCGTCCGATGCCCTGGCCCTGCGCCTCGTCGGCGACGAACAGCAGGTCGAGCTCCGGCGGTGCGAGGACCAGCGAGTAGAACCCGAGGACCCGGCCCGCCTGCTCATCGGTGGCGACGGCCACGAAGGCGCGGTGGGCCTCGATGTAGTCGGGACCGACCCGGTAGCCCGCGACGGCGGACGCGTACTTGCCCTCGTACGCCCCCGACGCACGCACGAGCCGGGTGAGCCGTCTGGCGTCCCGCGCGACGGCCCGCCGTATCGTGACCGGCCGGCCGGCCGGGGAAGTACGTGGCGCCATCGGGCGAGTATGCCGTACCGGCGAGCGCCTCCGTACGGCGGGTCGGTTGCTCGGGCAGCATTCGTGCACCACTCCCGGCACCGTCTGCCCAGGCCGCGATCGACCACGTCACGGTCGCCGCATCGGCCGCCGTCGGCAGAAACCGGGAGGTGCCCCTAACCACTGCGGAGGAGCCGGAGAACGGGGTGGCCAACCACTGCTTTCCATGGGCCGGTCCCGCAAGGGCAAACGGCTGCGTCATGGTTGGTCAAATCCACATTCTCTGGGCCGCATGGCTCGCATGCGGCCCGTACCGCATGCCGTCGCAGAGTCCGGGGGCTTCTTGTCGGGTGCCGCTCCCGTCTCATGCCGTCTCGAACGGTCGGGCAACCGCGAAAAGGAAGCCCACGCCGGGTTCATTCTGGGTCGACGCGGCCGGCACCTCGCTGCGACCACAAGCGAGCTGCGCAAGTATCTGCAAATCCCTCGGCAACTGCTGAGCACCTATCGCAAGTCCCTGCAAGTACTCAGCGTCACGGTGCGCAATCGTTCACCCTCGAAGGGTCAAGACGCCCCTGACCGCATGGAGGTATCTGTGGCGCTGCACTTGCTGTGCAAGGATCCGGAGAGCCCGAACAATGGCAGCCCAACGCTCTATTACGACGATGAGACGGACAGCTACCTGCTCCAGTCGTGGAAGGTAAACGACCCCGCCCGCCTGTCGTCCATCCTCGTGCCCGACCACGAGACCGTCGTCGAGTTCCCTGCCCGGCTGCTGTCCCTGTTCCCGACGCGTGAAGCCATGCCGCACAAAATCGCAAAGAGGCCAGAGGACATAACCGATTGACCAGGAGCCCCCTGGGCCAGTTGGGCGTTGACGCCGTTAGATGCCGTGAGCCGGAAGGCTGCACACTGTGCGCATGCCTACGTCTTCGAGCATCCGGGAAGCCCGACTCGCCCTGGGGCAGCAGTTACGCGCCCTTCGGCAGCAACACGGCCTGACCGCCCGCGAGCTGGCGCGCCGGTGCGGCTGGCACGAGTCCAAGTGCAGCCGTATCGAGAACGGTCACAAAGCCGCGTCGCCGAAGGACATCGAGACCTGGGCACGGGCCTGCGGTGATGGTTCCGCCGCGGCGGAGCTCATCGGCATCGCCCGAGGCATCGACGGCATGTACGTCGAGTGGCGGGCCATGGAGAAGGCCGGACTCAAACGCGCTCAGGAGAGAGTTCTCCCCCTGTGGGACCAGACGCGCAAATTCCGGGCGTACGCCCAGAACCTGATCCCCGGACCGCTACAGACCCGTGCCTACACCAGAGCGGTCCTGGCCGGTATCAGGGAGCGCCGCGGTCTTCCTGACGACGTGGAAGCCGCGGTCGTCACCCGCATGGACAAGCAGAAAGTGCTGACCGACAGGGGCAAGCAGTTCGACGTGGTCCTGGAGGAGTCCGCGCTCTACCGGCGAATGGGACCGCAAGAGGTCATGATCGAGCAGCTCAGCAGGCTGCTGGAAGTAAGCGTGCTGGCCTCCGTCAACCTCGGGATCATTCCTTTGAGCGCCGACCGCAGCCTGATGCCGCCGGTCGAGGACTTCTGGGTTTTCGACGACCGCCAGGTCAACGTCGAGCTCGTGTCGGCGTATCTGACCGTCAGACAGGCGGGCGAGGTCAAGCGCTACCTGGACGATTTCGCGCGCCTCAGTCAGCTCGCCCACAGCGGCGGCCCGGCTCTCACTCTCATCGCCGCCGCGATCAGCACCTACGCCCGCTCTCCGAATCCCTCGGGAAGGGCGGGCCCGACCAGCGAATAACCGAACGGAGAGACAGGGTTGTACCCTCGATGGCCCGGCCGACGCACCACCCGGCTCACCGCCTTGGACAGGCCCGAACGGCTCTACGGCAGGGAGCGCCCCGTCGTCACCGTCTTCGCCGCCCTGGCCCTTGCGATCCTGTGCACCGTAGGCCTGGCCATGGCCGGCGCCTTCACCGCCGGTGACTGTCCAGGGGTGATCTACCAGAGGGACACCGTGCCCTGAGCGACGATGACCGCAGGGCCCGTCAGCCGCATGGAACCGTCGGCGAGAACGGATATGCGCACCCGGCCACCGGGCATGTCGACCGTGTAGCTGCCGGGCGCTGGGCCGCTGGGCAGGGCAGCGACAGCGGCGCAGGCGCCGGTACCGCATGCACGGGTCTCACCGACGCCCCGTTCGTGGACGCGAAGCGCGAGATCGAAGGGTGCCCGGCGGACGACGAACTCGACGGTGACACCCTCCGGGTATGCGTCCTGCGGGGTGACGACGGGCGGCGAGAAAAGATCTCCGGGATCGGCAAGGTCGTCGACGAAGACGACGGCATGCGGATTGCCCATGTCGACATGGAGGGCGGGCCAGGCGTGGGCGCCCGCGGTGACGGCGATGCCCGCGAGGCCGGACAGACGGGGCCTGCCCATGTCGACCGTGACGGGCCCGTCGGGACCGGCATTGTCCTGCGGGACATGGACGGTACGCGGGCCCACTCGGGTGGCGAGCGTGAGAGTACCGGGCGGGCAGTGTCCGGCATGGACGAGGTGGCGGGCCAGGACCCGGATGCCGTTGCCGCACATCTGGCCGGGGGTGCCGTCGGCATTGCGGTAGTCCATGAACCATTCGGCGTCCGCGGCCATGGCGACGGCTTCGGGCGCGGAGGCACAGCGCACAGCACGCAGGAGGCCGTCGGCGCCGAGGCCGGTGCGGCGGTCGCACAGCCTCGCGACCTCGGTGGCGGAGAGCGGCCATCGGCCCTCGGGGTCGGGCAGCACGATGAAGTCGTTGCCGGCGCCATGCCCCTTGACGAAGGGATACACGGCCGGGCCGACGGTGGGGGCGCTCATGAGGGCTCGCCTTCTCCTGCCGTAAAGCTCAACCAGGCGATCTGGCCGGCGGCAGTGTCGGTGAGCCCGAAAGCGGTGCCCAGTTCCAGGACGGCCAGGAGCTGATCCCACCGCTTGAGCAGGTCCTCGGTGACGTCGGTCTCGATGCGGACGACCCCCGGTTCGTGGACGAGGCGGGGCTGGGCACCGGTGAGGGCGGCAAGCCGGGCGGTGGCGTCATCAATTGCGGCCTGTGAGCGGGGGTGGTCCACGGTGGCTCGCAATCGAATCGGCTGGTGATCACAAAGAGTACTTCTAGTTAACTAGGTTTCAGCTCGTGAACTAGATTGTCAACACGTACCGGTCGGCAACGTGCCCGAGGAGATCGATGGCTGACTTCAGCTCAGCAAGCGCGCCGTACTTGCGGGTTGCAGAGGGCCTCCGGCTTCGCATCACCAACTCCTGCTGGGCTCCAGGCGACCGGCTGCCTTCCCGCGGCAAACTCGGCGCGGAATTCGGCGTCGGGGAGAACGTCATCCGCCGCGCGCAGGAACTGCTCATCTCCGAGGGCCTTCTGGAGGGCCGGGCGGGCTCCGGCACGTACGTCCGCCCCCCGATTCCCCGGCACACACTCCGCCGGGTCCCGACCGTGCCGGACCAGGCGGGTACCTCCCCGTCAGGGTTCACCGGCACCTGGGAGGCGGATTCCACCGCCAAGGTCCCCGCGCCCTCGGACATCGCCGACCGGCTGGGCATCGAAGCCGGCGATCCTTGCGTGCGCACCTTCTACGAGTTTCTCGCCGACCGGCAGCCGGTGATGCTGGCCACCAGTTGGGAGCCCATGGCGGTCACCGGTGGCACCGTGGTGGTGCTGCCCGAGGGTGGTCCACTGGCGGGCGCCGGTGTGATCGCCCGTATGGCGCACCTGGACATCACCGTCGTCCGGGTCGTCGAGCGGCCCCGCCCCGTGCAGGCCGACCGCGAGCAGGCGCACTTGCTGGGCATCGCGGCCGGGGCACAGGCCACGCTGATCGAGCGCACCCACTACGACACGGGCGGTCGCGCGGTGGAGACCGCCGACTTCCTCGTCCCGGCCAGTCGCTGGGACATCGAGTACGACATCACCCTGCCCTCGCCGCACATCTGACGGCACCGGGCCACCCGTCCGCCACGAACACTCTTGTCCGGCCTCCCGGCCGCCGAAGGGGGAAGATTCATGCCGAAGCAGCAGCGCGACCCGTGGAGGCGGGTCACCGATGCGCTCGGCTCACCCGTACTGGGCACGGTGATCGGCATCGCCGGGCTCGTCACGCCGGTGATCGGCTGGGTCGCCGAGCGGGTCGACCTGAAAGCGCTCGTCGTGGTCCAGGGGGCTCTCCTCGTGATCCTGGCCATCGGACAACTGTGGACACGCAGGGCCTATATCCACCTGCGGAGAACCAACAACCTCAAGTCCATCGACGATGTTCGGTATTACCACCTGGTCCGCACCCATCTCGAACGTGAACTGCTCTCCGACTACGGCGAGATCGCCGACGGCCACCTCCGCGTCTACGCCTCCGAGGTCCCCCGGCTGTCGGCACTGCTGATCGACACTCTCACCGACGCGGCCTCCGAGCCCCCACGCATCCTCGCCGCCGACCTGACCACCAATCCCCGACTGCTCAATCAGCGCCGCGAATACCTCGCCGCCAACCGCCGCTTCCTCGAAGGCCGCGGCACCATCAACCGCCTCTTCATCGTCTACCGCGATGACCTGGTCGACAAAGAGTTCGCCCGGTCCCTCCTGGAGCTCATCGGCCGGCATCGCGACATCGGCGTCATCTGCGGCCTCGCCGTACGCGACCGGCTGCGCGCCGACGAAGCCGTCGACTACGTCGTCTTCGCCGCGGCCGCCGTCCTGGTGGAGGAGGAGCAGGGAGACGCCGAGTACACCCGCGGCCGTAGCTCGGTGTATTTCAAGGGGGTGGATCGCTGGCGGGCCCGCTTCGAGGGTGTGTGGGGCAATGGCGCCGATTCCGCACCGCGTGCCCTGCGGTCCTACGAAGCCGCTGTCAGCCGCATGCTCGACGGCGGCACCTGGGACGAGCATCGGGTAGGCGCGACCGTCGACGCCTTGTAGGGCAAATCAGTCATCCGCCATGCGGCCTCCGCCCCTCGGGGCGGAGGCCGTTTCACGTGCCCATTCACCAAACTAGTCCACTAGATGTACCGTGCGTGACGACCTTGCGGGCGATCTGCCCGTCTCCGCTCGTCCGTACCAGGAACATCATGTCGATCGCCTTAGCACTCATCGTCGTCGGCGTCGCCTTGCGCCAGATCGACCGGCTGCACTTCGCGCGTCAGCGGCCCCGCTCGGCCGGGGCTCGGGAGCTCATCGCCCTCCAGCGCCGACGGGCCAATGACCTCACTCCGGTCCTGGTGCTGACCGGGCAGTGGGTGCAGATCGCGGGATGGTGGATGCTCGCCGCGCACGGTCCGCTCCTCGCCGCCGTGGCGGCGGTCGCGGTCGCGGTCCACTTCCGGCACCTCCAGGAGATCAGCCATTTCGCCGTCCACGGCGTCCTTGCCCGCTCCAACCGCGCCAACCATCTGCTCGGCGAGGCATTCGTCCATCATCCCCTCGCACTCGGCCCCCTGCCGGCACGCCGCCGTCGACATGTCCGCGACCACCACCCCAATGCCACCCTGGCCAACGACCCCAATCTCGACGAACTCCGGCAGGCGGGCCTGCGCCCCGGCATCACCGGCCTCCGGTTCGCGGCCGCTCTGATCCAACCGCTGACGCCGCGAGGCATCCGTAGCACCGCCGCCGGCATAGCCGCACAGCTCGGGGGGTCTGGCGCCTGGCACCGCGTCTGCGTACCGATCACCGTTGCCGTGGCCGCGTATGCGGCCGGCGGGTGGACCGCTCTGGTGTGCGGGTTCATGCTGCCGCGGCTGCTGTTCTATCCGCAGCTCGCCTGGATGTCTCTGCTGGTGGAGCACACCTGGTTCGATCCCGAGCACCGCGTCGGCACTCCCGCTCAGATCGAAGCGGGACGCTGTCTGCGCCTCTATCCGCGCAGCCGCGCCCTCACCACCCTCGCCGCCGCCACCTGGCTCCCCTACGGCGACCTCCACCACTATGCGCACTCCGCCCACCCCTCGATACGCTGGAATTACCTCGCAGCGCTCGAAAATCACCTGCCACCCCCGCACTTCAGGCCCGACGGACTCCTGCTCGGCACGACCACCGTCGCCCGCCGCCACCACCGCGCGCTCGCCCCTGCACCGGCGAAACTGCCGACGGCCGTCTGATCCGACTCCCAAGCCCCACCGGAGTGCTCCGGTGGGGCTTCGTCGATGGAACCACCCGGACACAGCGGTTTGACACCTCCTCAGGTGGTGACTACTTTCCCTAATCAATTAGGGAAAGGGTTACCTCGTGAAGTACCAGCTGCGCAGAGCCGGCGGCACCCCCGCCTATCAGCAGATCATCGAGCAGACCGAGCAGGCCCTGCGGCTGGGCGTCCTCAAGCCCGGCGACAAGCTGCCCACGGCCCGTGAGGTGGTCGAGACCGCCGCGGTCAACGGCAACACCGTGCTGCGGGCGTACCAGGAGCTCCAGCGGCGGGGCCTGGTCGAGTCCCGGACCGGGCTGGGCACGTTCGTGGTCGGCACGCTCGGCAGCGCCGACCGGGTCGACGGCTCCGGTCTGCGGCAGGAGCTGGAGCAGTGGATGACCCGCGCCAGGGAGCACGGCCTGGAGCGGGAGGACGTCATGGCCCTGGTCGTCTCCGTCGGGGACGCCTGCTTCGCGGAGCGGACGCGATGACGACGCTCACCGCGGCGGCCGTCCAGGCGGAGGGGGTCGGGCTGCGCGCCCGGCGGCGCGGGCAGCTGCTCGCCGACTGCACCTTCCGCGTCCCGCGCGGCGCGGTGTGCGGGATCGTCGGCCCGAACGGCGCGGGCAAGTCCCTGCTGCTGTCGGCCGCGGCCGGGCTGATCCGTCCGGACTCGGGCCGGCTCACCGTGCTCGGGCAGCCGGCCGGCGCGGACGCGCTGCTCGGCGAGGTCGCCTTCGTGGACCAGCACCGCCCCCTGTACCCACGGATGCGGGCCGCCGAGCTGCTGGCCATGGGCCGCGACCTCAATCCCCGCTGGGACGGCGAACTGGCCGAGGAACTGCTGGCGTTGGGCCGGATCCCGCTCACCAGCAGGGCCGGTTCCCTCTCCGGCGGCCAGCGCTCCCTGCTGTCCCTCGCCCTCGCGCGCGGCAAGCGGCCCCGGCTGCTGCTCCTCGACGAGCCGCTGAGCGACCTGGACCCGCTGACCCGCCGCGCCGCCCTGGGCCTGCTGCTCGGTGACGTCGCCGACGGCGGCGGCACCGTCCTGCTCTCCTCCCATGTGCTGGGCGATCTCGAAGAGGCCATCGACCACCTGCTGCTGATCGACGGCGGCCGGATCCGGCTGGCCGGCGAGCTGTCCGAACTCCTCGGCGCGCACCGCCTGCTGGACCGGCTCGGCCTGCTGGAGTGCCAGGCGGGTCTGGCGCCGTGGCGGGTGCACCCCGTGGACCCGGTGGACGCAGAGCCGCGGCACCTCACCCTCGTCCGGGTGGACCGGCAGGCGCGGACGCGGGAGACCGACGCCGAACTCCCCAGCCTGGAGGAGCTGGTGGTCTCCTACCTGCGCTCCCCCTCCGTCGCGGGCTGGCTCGCCCCCGGCATGCGGCCGGGCGGGTACGGCGACGCCGGCGGGGACGGCAGCGGGACGGTGGCGGCGTGACCGTCTCCTCCCCCCTGCCGGTCGTACCGGTCCGGCTCGACCGGTCGGCCCTGTGCCCGGCGCCGGTGCCGTACCGGGCCCTGGTCCGGCTGAGCCTGCGGCGCCACCGCGGTGCCCTCGCCGTCATGGCGGTCTCCGCGGCCCTGCTCGCGGTGTGGGTGGTGCGCATGGCGGACGCGCTGGCGCGGGCCCGTGCCGAACGCGCCGCGAGCTCGTGCGACCACCTCTTCTACCTCGACCGGTGCGCCGCGACGGCCCACCATGTCTCCGACGCGCTCCAGGCGGTGCAGCACGCGCAGTCCGCCCTCGTGACCGTGCCCGCGCTCGTCGCCGCGCTGCTCGGCGCACCGCTGCTGGCGCAGGAGTACGAGCGCCGCACGCACCGGCTGCTGTGGACGCAGTCGGTGCCCCGGCAGCGCTGGCTCACCGGCCAACTCCTCGTCCTGGGCGGCGCGTCCGTCGCGGTGGGCCTCGTCGCCGCCGCCCTCGGCACCCGCCTCCACGCGGTCACCTCGCCGGCGCTCACCAACGACTCCTCCGCGTTCTCGGCGCTGCCGTACTCCTCCTTCGGTCCCGTCCTCGCGACGGCGACGCCGCTGGCCTTCGCGATCGGCGTCCTGGCCGGGGAACTGACCCGGCGCACGATCCCGGCCATGGTCTGCGCCCTCGCCGGCTACGCGGGACTGTTCTCCCTGCTGACCGGTCTGCGCCGGTTCTTCCAGCCGGCCCTCACCCGGTTCCCGCCGCACGGCTACGATCTGAGCCCCGACGACTGGCTGCTGCGGGACGGCGTGGTGACCCCGGACGGCCGCCGCCTGGCGTACGCCCGGTGCGGGCCCGCCGGCTGCCCCGACGGCTCACGGGTCTTCGACGTCTACCACAGCGCGGCCCAGCTGTGGCCCATGCAGTGGACCCAGGCGGCGCTGACGGTGCCGCCGGCCGCGCTGGCGGTCCTCCTCGTCTACCGGTCCGTCCGCCGCCGCCGGCTCTGAACTCCGCCGCCGGTTCTCGACTCGGCCGCCGGTTTTGCATTCCGCCGCCGGTTCTCGACTCCGCCACCCGCATTCCGCCGCCGGCTCCGACTCCGCGGCCACCTTCCCGATGCAGCAGCACACCCGTTGGAGGACACCTTCACCATGTCCGTCACCGCTGTCCCCGTCCCGCTCCCGCCGCCGGCCGCCCGAAGCACCCGCGGCACAGGCACGGCGGGCGGTGGCCGGCTCGCCGCCGTGGACGCCCTGCGCCTGCTCGCGGCGGCCGGTGTGGCCGCCTACCACTACCTCGGCACCCCCACCCCGCACTTCTGGGGCACCTACGACCTGACCCGGACCGCCCCCGTGCTGCACGCCCTGAGCCGGTACGGCTGGCTCGGTGTGGAGGCGTTCTTCCTGATCAGCGGGTTCGCCATCTGCATGAGCTGCTGGGGGCGCACCCCCACGCAGTTCGCGGTCTCCCGGATCGCCCGCCTCTTCCCGCTCTACTGGACGGTCGTCGTCGCCATCGTCGTCGTCGCCTGGATCGCCCGGCTCGCCGGACAGCGGCCCGGAGCACCCACCGACCTGCGCACCACCCTCGGCAACCTGACCATGCTGCCCGGACCGCTCGGGCTGCGCACCACCGACGGGGTCGCCTGGACGCTGTGGGTCGAGGCCCGGTTCTACCTGCTGATGGCCGTGCTCCTGCTGATCGGCCTCACCTACCGCCGCACCATCGCCTTCTGCCTGCTGTGGCTGACCCTCGCCGCCATCGGCCGCGAACTGCACTCCGCCGTGCTGAACGAGTTCCTGCTCACCCAGTACGCCGGGCTGTTCGTCGCGGGCATGGCCCTCTACCTGATGCACCGCTTCGGCCCGAACCTGCTGCTGTGGCTGCTCACCGGATTCGCCTGGTGCTACACGCTGACGCTGCTGGGCGACCGGGTCGCCGCGCACGCCGCCCCCGCGGCCCGCGGCGGGACGCCCGGCTGGGGCGTGTGCGCCGCCATCCTCACGGTCTTCCTGCTGTTGCTCGCCCTGTCCGGACCCGGTCCCCTCGGCCGGCTGCGCTGGCGCGCGCTGGTCTACGCGGGCGCCCTGACCTACCCCTTCTACCTGGTCCACCAGAGCCTGGGCATACCGGTCGTGCGCGGGCTGCTCAAGGCGGTGCCCGCGCTCGGCCTGGTCCCCGCCATAGCCCTCGGGCTGTGCTTCTCGCTCGCCCTGTCGGCCGCGCTCAACCACCTGGTGGACCGCAGACTCGGCGCCTGGCTGCGCCGCCACCTCACGGCCGACTTCGACGCCACGCACGATCCGGTGGGGCGCCCCGCTCCCCCACCGGACCCGGCGGTGCGTCAGCCGTCCAGTCGTACCGGAACCGTCTGCCAGCCGTAGGCGATGAAGGACGGGACCTGCTTCAGCTCGCCGGGCGTGAAGGCGGGGGCCAGGCGGGGGAAGCGGTCGAACAGGGCGGACAGGGCGGTGCGGGCCTCCATCCGGGCCAGCGGGGCGCCGATGCAGCGGTGCACCCCGATGCCGAAGGAGAGGTGGTCGTCGGCGGCGCGCGCGGCGTCGAATGCCTCGGCGGTCTCCCCGTAGTGCGCCGGGTCCGTGCCGGCCGCGCCGAAGGTGGTGAGGATCGCGTCGCCCGCGGGGATGGTGACGCCGTCCACGGTGACATCGGTGACGGCGAACCGCAGCGGGAGAGCGGCGATGGAGGGCCGCACCCGCAGCACCTCGTCGATGACCTGGTCCCAGTCGAGGGCGCCGGAGCGGACGCCGGCCAGCTGCTCGGGGTGGGTCAGCAGCTCGACCACCGCGTTGGCGATCAGGTTCACCGTCGTCTCGAAACCGGCGCCGATGACCAGCAGGAGTGTGAACAGCAGCTCCTCCTCGCTGAGCCGGTCGCCCTCCTCGTCGCGGACCCGGATCAGCTCGGTGGTCAGGTCGTCGCCCGGATGCTCGGCGCGGTAGGCGATCTGCGCGGGGATCACCGTGCCGATCTGCTGCTGCACGAAGGCCGCGTGCTCGGGGCTCTGGTCGGTGGTGTCCATGATCGCCGCGACCAGCTCGCCCACGCTCTGCCGCAGGTGGTCGGGCACCCCGAACAGCTCGCAGATGATCTGCATCGGCAGCGGCTGCGCGAACGCCTCCTTCAGATCGACGACGGCACCGCCCGCGCCCGACTCGGCCATCGTGTCGAGGAGTCCGGCGGCGACGGCGTCGACCCGGCCGCGCAGGGCCTCGGTGCGCCGGGCGGTGAAGCTGGGCGCGACCAGGCGGCGCAGCCGGGTGTGGTCGGCGCCGTAGGTGGAGAGCATGTTGACCACACCGATCCAGCCCAGCACCCAGCCCCACTCCGGGTGTTCGCCGACCTCGGGCCACAACCGCCAGTGCTTGCGCGGGTCCTTGCTGACCCGCGGGTCGAGGATCAGGGTGCGCAGCGCGTCGTACCCGGTGGGCGCCCAAGCCGGGATGCCGCCCGGCAGTTCCACGGGGACGACGGGGCCCAGGGCGCGCAGCCGGGCGCTCTCCGCGACGATGTCGGACCCGAACGGGTCGATGGGGACGCGGGTGGGCGTAGTGGTCATGCTCGGGCTCCAGTCTGGGAGGACGAGGGGTCGGCGGCGGGACGGTCGGGGGTGCGGGGGGTGAACCGGACCGGCAGGGAGACCAGGGAGCGGTGGAAGGGGCCCGGCCGCCAGGTCAGCCGGTCGCGGGGCACGGTGGGCGCCATGTCGGGCAGCCACTGGGTGAGCCGTTCGATGGCCTCCGTGGCGATCAGCAGCCCCTCGTGCTTGACCGGGCAGGTGTGCGGGCCCGCGCCGAAGGAGAGGTGGGAGGCGTCCCGCGGGTGGTGCGCACCGCCGTGCTCCTCGTCCGCGAACAGCGCGAGGGCGCCGTACGACACGACGACGGGCACCGCCGCCCGCACCCACGCGCCGTGGAAGCTGAGCGGCTTACGGGCGTACAGCACCCCGTAGTTGGTGAGCGGGGTCTCGTAGCGGAGCACTTCGAGGACCGCGTCGCGCACGGTGCGCGAACCGCTGGTGAGGGTGGAGTAGTACGCCGGGTTGCCGAGGATGCGGGAGAGCGCGTTGCTGACCAGGTTGGTGGACGGCTCGTGGCCCGCGCCGAGGGTGAGGAAGACCTGCCAGGTGACCTCCTCGGGGGTGAGGCCCAGCGGGTGGTCGAGCAGCCGGCTGGTGAGGTCGTCGCCGCGTTTCGCCGTCTTGGCGGCGATCAGGTCCATGACGTACCTGCCGTACTCGGCCTCGCCCTGGGCGGACGCCTCGCCGCCCTCCATCAGCGCGCCGAGCGCGTCGTTGAGGCGGTCGGCCTCGCCCTCGGGGTAGCCGAAGAGGCTGTTGAAGACCAGCGTCATCAGCGGGCGGGCGAAGTCGTTCACCAGGTCCGCCTCGCCGCGCGGGCCGAACCGGGAGACCAGCAGGTGCACCGCCCGCAGCACCCGTTCGCGCAGGTCGTGCGGCTCGACCAGGTCGAAGGCCTGGAGCAGGGCGGTGCGGTAGCGCACATGCTCGGCGCCGTCGGAGAAGAGGGTGTTGGGCCGCCAGCGCATCATGCCGAGGATCGGCAGGTCCTCGGGGACCGTCGCCTGCCAGGGGCGCGGATCGCGGGACCAGGTCGCGTCGTCGTGCAGCATGTCGAGCGCGGCCCGGCGGTCGGTGACCACGTACGCCGGTACACCCGGCGCGAGTTCGGCCCAGCCGACCGGGCCCTGGGCGCGCAGCGCCTCGTAGTAGCGGCGCGGGTCGACGGCGAACCCGTCCTCCCACAGCCGTACCGGGGTGGAGCGGTCGAAGGACTCCGCGGGGGCGGGGTACGCCGTCATGAGCGCACCTCCCCGGCCACCGCGCGGGCGTTCAGGTCGATCAGGTGCTCCACGAGGGCGAGCAGCGCGTCCACGGAGGAGTTGCGGTCCCGCGCGTCGCACTCCACCAGCGGGGTCTCGGGTGCCAGGTCGAGGGACTCCCGCAGCTGCTCCTCGGGGTAACGGCGGGAATCCGGGAAGGTGTTGACGGCGACCGCGTACGTCAGCCCCGACTCCTCGACCAGTCCGAGCACGTCGAAGGAGGCGTCGAGGCGGCGGCTGTCCACGAGGACGAGCGCGCCGAGCGCCCCGTAGGCGATGTCCGCCCACAGCGCGCGGAAGCGTTCCTGCCCCGGCGTGCCGAACAGGTAGAGGACGGTCTCCCCGCCGAGGGTGATCCGGCCGAAGTCGATGGCGACGGTGGTGGTCCGCTTGTCCCGTACCCCGTCGAGGTCGTCGACGGCGGTGGACGCCTGCGTGAGGTGTTCCTCGGTGTGCAGGGGGCGGATCTCGGAGACCGAGTCGATCAGGGTGGTCTTGCCGACGCCGAACGGGCCGACGACGACGATCTTCACCAACTCCCGTGCCGCAGCGGGAAGGTGGAGTTCCCCGGCCCGGACACCGGAGCCGGCGGTCCGGCTCGCGGCCGGGAGGGGTTCAGAGCTTGAGGGCGCGGAGGCCATCGGCGACTCTCTTCAGCAGATCGTGATCGGGCTGGGCGGCGGGCGGGACGGGCGGGCGGGCCGTCACCAGACCCTGGTCGATCAGGGCGGCGGCGAGGACCCGGATGGCGGAGACCGGCAGCCGCAGCAGCGCCGCCGCCTCCACGACGGTCAGGGAGCCGCCCTCCAGCGACTGGAGCAGCGCGTGCTGGGCCGCGGGCAGGTCGCCGAAGACCGGCCCGGCGGCGGAGGTGAGCACCGACAGGCGCTCCAGGCTGTTGCGGCTGGGCCGGGCCACCCCCGCGGTGGAGAGGTAGGCGGGCACCAGCGGACGGCCGGACCGGTGGCCGTTCACAGCAAAGCGCCGCCCTCGGCCGCGCGGGGTGCCGCGGCCATCGCCTTCTCGCCGAGCCGCGCCACCTGGGAGTGCACGCGGTGGCCGAGCAGGTCGAGCCGGACCTCCGGGTCGCCGTACGCGGCCACGCAGGTGCCGTGGTCGGTGGGGGCGACCAGGATGTAGCCGTGGTCGGACTCGATCACGACCTGCCGCAGCCGGGCGGCGGGCATGTCCGCGAACGCGGCGGCGGCGGTGCGGCAGGCGCCCTGCACGGTGGAGGTGATCGCGGCGACCCGCTCGGCCGACTCCTGGGTGAGCGCCTCCGAGTAGCCGGATATCAGGCCGTCCCTGGTGAGCAGGACGGCGGCCTGCACATGCGGGACTTCGAGGATCGGGTCGAGAACCCACGCTGTGTCACCGGTGTCGCGGTTGGTCATCGGGAAGCGGTCCCTTCGGGTCGAGCTGCATCACGGGCAGCGGCGGTGGCCGACTGCAGGGCGCCGAGGGCCGCGGCGGTCTCCTCGGGCGAACGGGCAGGGGCGGCGGTCCCGGCCGCGCTCGGCCGGATCATCGCCGCCTGGTCCGGCGAGACCTGACGACGACGGCGACGGGGGAGTTCGTCGGGGGCGGGGTGGTCGGGGGCGGGGTGGTCGGAGCCGGGCGCGGGGTGGTCGGAAGCGGGGGTCGCGCGGGCGGTGGCGGGATCGGTCCCGGTCCTGGTCTCGGTTCCGGCCGTGGTCCCGGTCCTGGTTTCGGTTCCGGCGGACTCGGGGCGGGACGCGCGCACCGGCTCCGGGCCGGGCGCGGGTGCCTGCGGGGCGGACGCGTGGGCGTGTTCGGGGTGCCCGGCGAGTTCGGCGAGCGGTTCCGGCCGGGGCACCTCTCCGGTGCGGGTGGAGGGCGAGGTGCTCGCGGCGGCGGGGCGCAGCGCCGGGTCGATGTGGCTCAGCAGGTGCTTGTGGACCAGCAGGACCGCCCGTACGCCCCCGTACGGGGACGGCGTGGACAGGTCCACCGAGAGGTCGAACTGCCGGGTGAGCTGGCCGATCGCCGCGAGGCCCATCCGGGGCGGGTCGCCCAGGTCGGAGAACATGATCGGGTCGGTGCCCGCGACCACCCGCTGCGCGGCGGCCCGTTCGTCGGGCGCCATGCCGACGCCCGCGTCGTCCACGGTCACGGTGACACCGTTGTGGACGTGTTCGAGGTTGACCACGACGGAGGTGTCCGGGGAGGAGTGCCGTAGCGCGTTGTCGAGGAGTTCGGCGGCGATGATCGCGACGGGCTCCACGGCGTGCGAGACCAGCGCGGTACCGGGCTCCAGGTGGTTGTGCAGCTTGACCCGCCGGTAGCCGGCCAGCCGGGCCTGTCCGCCGGTGACGGCGTCCACGAGGTGCGACTCCTCGCGGGCCAGGCCGACCCAGGCCCCGCAGACCACCGCGGCGACCTGGGCGCGGCGCAGCGACTGCTCGTTCTCGTGGTCCAGGCGGTAGAGGTCCTGCGCCAACTCCGGCTCGTCGTACCGCTGCTGGAGGCCGTGCAGGATGTCCTGGAGGCGGTAGAGGCTCGCCTGGATCTCGCGGGTGGTGCCGCGCATGCCGGCGCGTGCGGCGGCGTCCACCCGCTTGCGCTCCTGGCGGACCGCGGCGCGCAGAGCCTCCAGTACCGGCTCCATCGCCGCGCCCTCGGGGCCGAGCGGGCCGGGCACCGGTACGTGCGGGTGCGCGGTGCGGGACGCCTCGGCGGGCATGCGGCGGGTGACCAGGTGCTCCAGCTCGGTGGCGAACGCCTGCCGGATCCGTTCGGCCTCCTCGGCGCCGGCGCGGGCCAGTTGCTCGGCCTGGTGCCGCAGACCGGTCATCTCCTGCCGCAGCCGGGCGCGTTCACGCCGGGAGCGCCAGAGGCCGCTGCCCAGAGCTAGTGCCGACACCGTCCCGGCGGCCAGGCCGCCGAAGGCCAGCTCCGGTATCTCGATCATGGATGGGGACCTCGGGGATCTCGGATACGTCTGGGCGTGGGGTGGACGTGGTGGGGCGTGGGACGGGCGTCCGGGTGAGGGGCTTCCGTGGAAGTAGTTGGCAAACTACACACTGTTTGCCGCAGGTTGCACCTGGCATTTGTCTGACTTCCGCGCCCTTTTGCCCATTTGACAGTCGCTCATCGCCCGATCCGTGGCCGAAATGGACTTCGGAACGCTCGTGCACAGGAGGTCCGCGAGGAGCGGCGCAGGCTCGGTGGCCGGGGTGCGGTGAGCGGTCCGGCGCCGCTGGAGGCCGGCCGGGGGGCCGGCGGTCGGCGCCGTCCCCTTCGGCGCACGCCTTCGCCGGCACGGTGAGGGCGCACCTCGACGCGCGGGGCGACCGGGAGGCGTCCCGAGCCGCGCCGCCGCGCGCGCCGACGGCCACAGGGGGAGGGGGACCGCCGCCGGGCGTGTCGCGCCCCACCAGCCAGGCGGAGGGGGGCCGCCGCCGTGCCTGCCGCCGCCGGCCAGGCGGAGGGGGACCGCCGCCGCGCCTGCCGCCGCCGGCCAGGCGGAGGGGGACCGCCGCCGCGCCTGCCGCCGCCGGCCAGGCGGAGGGGGACCGCCGCCGCGCCTGCCGCGCCCCGCCGGTCAGGCGGAGGGGGCCGCCGTCGTGCCGTTCGACAGTTCCGTGACCAGCCGGGTGGCGAGGGGCACCTCGATGCCGTGGTGCTCGGCCGCCCGCAGTACGGCGCCTCCGATCGCGTCCAGCTCCAGCGCCCGGCCGGCCTCCGCGTCCCGCAGCATGGAGGACTTGCTTTGCGCGGGGAAGGCGTCGTAGCGCGCCAGGATCCGGGCGGCGTCGCCCGGTCCGCCGCAGGCCCGGCTCACCGCGGTGGTCTCCTCGACCAGTGCCGCCAGCTCCTTCGGGTGCTCCTCCCGGATGCCGCCGATCGGCAGCCCGTAGCGCGTGGTGAGCAGGGCGAAGGGCGCGAGGAAGGCCAGCTTCGCCCAGAGGGCGGCGTTCTCGTCCGCGACGGTGCGCGTGGTGATCCCGGCGCCGTCCAGCACGGCGGCCAGCGGCGCGAGCCGGGCCTCGTCCGCGCCGGCCACGTCGATCTCGGTGAAGGGGCTGCCGTGCTCGATGACGCCCGCGGCGGTACGGGTGGACTCGACCCGGATCACGGCCGGTACGACCCGCTGCGTGCCGTACCGCTCCCGCAGCGCGGCGACGTGCTCGACGCCGTTGAGCAGCGGCAGCACGAAGCCCCGCGTGAACCGGGCCGGGAGCCGGTCGAGGGCCGCGTCCAGCGCGGTGTGCTTGACGGTGACCAGGCACAGGTCCGCGGGTTCGCGCAGTTCGGTGTCGGCCTCCACGCGGGCGGTGAAGTCGCCGTGCTCCCCGCTGGAGACCCGGATGCCGTCCCTGGCCAGCGTCCGCGCGGTGTCCTCGCCCGCCAGGCAGATCACCCGGTGTCCGGCACGGGAGAGCAGGGCCGCGAGAAGGCCGCCGACGCCTCCGGGGCCCAGCACGGCGATGGTCCAGGGCGTTGCGGGTGCGGCGTCCGGCGCGGTGTCCATAGAAGGGGTGCCCTCTCCTTGGGTCGCGGCTGCGACGGGGGAACGTCAGGATGTCCGGCAAGATCATCAGTTTGGGCCGGGGCCCCCGTCAAGCCCCGCGATCGCCGGTGACGCCGTAGCGGAGCCCCGGATTTCACACAGCGCGTCACGACTCTCTTACGCGCCGCCCCCGGATGACAGCCCTGCGGCACCCCTCGGCACCGACACCCCTCCGCCGAATCGAGCCCGTTTCGGGCCGTTTTGGGGCCCGATCCTGTGACGCCACCCATAGGAGCCAGATCACGTCCTAGGCCGGGCCGTAGGGATGGAACGCCCTGAGCTGCACGGACGGCGCCATATCGGTATATAACGGGCATTGCTCCGAAGTGGGGTAGTACGTCACATCCTTGCCAAGCACTTCGGCCCCGGCTAACCATTGCTGTCGTTGCCGGGAAGCAACGGGCCGGACCGAGCGGATCTCCGCCGGAACCATTCGCCCGGTCCCACCCGCAGCGCGGGGCCCACCGCCCCACCGCCACCGCGGTCCTCGCGGCAGGCACGACCTTGTCCCCCAGAGGAAGAGTTCACGCATGACCATGGCCACCACCCGCACCCGCATCGCCCGCCTCGCCGTCACCGGTCTCGCCGCCACCGGAGCCGCTGCCGCGGCCCTGACCCTGGTGCCGACCAACGCGCAGGCCGCCGAGATGCCCCAGGTGCACGCCTCTGTGGTCAAGGCCTCGCACACCACCGCCGCCAAGGCGGGCTCCGGCAACAACCTGGACGGCTGGATCAAGCAGTCCCTCGCCATCATGAAGGCCAAGGGCATCCCCGGCAGCTACGACGGTCTGAAGCGCAACATCATGCGTGAGTCCGGCGGCAACCCGAACGCCCAGAACAACTGGGACATCAACGCCAAGAACGGCGTCCCCTCCAAGGGCCTGCTCCAGGTGATCTCCCCCACCTTCAACGCGTACCACGTCGCCGGTACCGCGCAGAACATCACCGACCCGGTGGCGAACATCACCGCCGCGGCCAACTACGCCGCGCACCGCTACGGTTCGATCGACAACGTCAACTCGGCGTACTGATCGCACTGGTCGCACTGATCCACGCGGTCCCCGCGCCGAAGGCCGGTGCCGGCAGCTTCCACGCTGCCGGCACCGGCCTTTTCAATTTTCTTGCGCCGCGGAACGTTCGGTCAGGTGCCGTCCAGGGCGCCGAGTCCGGTGAGCGCGCCGACCGGGTCCAGGTCGGGGGTGCCGCGGGGCCACCAGTCGTCCTCGCCGGGCTCGGACTCGTAGACGTACCACAGTCCGTCGCGGCCCAGCCGGAGCTGCACATGGCCGAGCGGATGGGTGAGCCGGTTGCGCCAGGGCCGGAAGGCGGGCAGATCGGCGGCGAGCAGCAGCGGCCGGGCCCGGTCGAAGCGGCCGGCCGGCGGGTCCCACGGCTCCTCCAGGACGGCCAGCCCCTCCGCCCCGCCCTGCCGCCAGGCGGCGACGGCCCGCGCGAGGTCGGCCGGGGTGCGGTCGGTGGCCCGCGCGAGGGTCGCGTAGAGCGCACGGGTCGTCGCGGTCAGTCCGGAGCCGGGCCGGGCCGCGGCGAGCCGTACCGCGTCCTGCCACAGCGACAGGTCGCCGACCGGGTCGCGTCCGGTGGCGAGCAGCGTGTGCGCGCGGGCGGCGGCGTCGGTCGCCAGCTGGTCCAGCGCGAACGGGTCCGGGCCGCCGGGCGCGGCGGGATACGCCGGGGGCTGCTCGGGATGCGCGGGGACCGGGGCGGGCGGGGGCAGCGGGGGGAGGTCGCGCGGGGCGAGGGCCTCGGTGGCGCGTATGCCGGGCAGGGACGCGGACGCCCTGCCCTGTCCGTCGCGGGCCGCGCGGGCGGCGCTGCGCCGGGAGAGCGCGTCGAGCAGTTCCCGCTCGCCCCGGCCGCGCAGGAGCAGCAGCACGAAGGGGTCGGCGTCGAGCAGCCGCGCCGTCTGGTAGCACAGGGCGGCGGCGTGTTTGCAGGGGTGGCCGGAGTCGGGGCAGGTGCACCGCGGGGCGAGGTCGCCGGGGCCGGGCAGCAGCGGGACCCCGCAGTCGGCGAGGGAGTGCGGCAGTTCCTTGTCGAGCAGGGCGGCGATATGGCCGGGCCGGTCGGCCGCCGCGTCCAGGAACCGCTCCCACTCGGCGTCCGCCAGCGTCCGCACCCGCACCTGGACGCGGTACGGGCGGGGCCGGCTGCCCCGTACGTAGGCGAGGACCGAGCCCGGAGTGACGGTGATCGCGTCCACGTGCCCCTGATCCGCGTACCCCCGGCCACGCGCCACCCGCTTGGCGTCCAGCGCGCCCCGCTCCAGCGCCGCCACCCACGCGTCGCCCCACCAGGTCCCGGCGAACGCCCCCTCCCCAGCCCGCTCCCCGCGGGGCCCGAACGCCGGGAACGTACGCCGGTGTTCACCGTCCCGGTGCGGCGTGGCCATGGTCGGGGGCGCATGGGGGACGACGGGCGCGGGCGCGGGTTCGGGAAGAGTGGGGGCGGCTCCGGTGGGCTCGGGTCCGGGGTGGGCGGACGCGACGCCGGTGGGCTCGGGTCCGGGACGGGCAGGCACGGCACCGGCGCGCTCCGGACCGGGGCGGCCGGACGCGGCACCGGCGCGCTCGGACCGCTCCGGCGCGGAAGCCTCCCCCGACACGGCGCCGGCGGGCTCGGAACCGGGACGGCCAGGCGCGGCACCGGCGGGCCCGGAACCGGGACGGGCAGGCGCGGCACCGACGGGCTCGGGACCGGGATGGGCAGGCGCGACGCCGACGGGCCCGGACCGCTCCGGCTCGGGAGCGTCCCCCGGCGCGGCACCGGTGGGCTCGGGACCGGGACGGCCAGGCGCGGCGCCGGTGGGCTCGGGACCGGGACGGGCAGACGCGGCACCGACGGGCCCGGACCGCTCCGGCACGGAAGCGTCCCCCGACGCGGCACCGGCGGGCCCGGACCGCTCCGGCGCGAAAGCATCCCCCGGCGCGGCGCCGGTTTCCGGGGCGGCGTCGGTCTCCAGGGCCGTGTCGGTCTCCGGCGGCATCCGGAAGGCGTTCTTGAGGAACTGCCGCATCTCACCGGCGGCCTTGAGCCGCGCGGCGCGGGAGGCGTCGGCGGTGGGCTCGGAGGAACCCCCGGAACCCCCGGCGGAGGAACCCGCGGCGGAGAGCACACCTTCGGCACGGCCCCCGGCACCGGCCCCCGACGAGCGCCCGGACGTACGCCGTCCAGCACGCTCCGCCTCCGCCTCCGCCCGCAACGCCTCACGCCGGGCGGCCCGCAGTGCTTCTCGGGCGATGTCGCCGGGGCGGGGAGCGGGGGCGGCGTCCGGGCGGGGCTCGGAGCCGGGGCCGGGGCCGGAGTCGGGGCGCGGTTCGGCGTCCGGCGTGGGTGTTCCGTCCCGTTGCTCCGCCCGCTGTTCCGCGCGCTCGGTGCCCTTGTCGGTGACGGCGGCCCGCAGGGCGGCCCTCGCGGCATCGGCGGGCCTCGGGGCGCGCTCGTCGGTACGACCGTCAAGGCGCCCGGCGGTTCCTCGGGCTTCGGAGTCGTCGGGGACTACGGCACTTTCGCGGCCGTCGGTGCCGTCGAGCCCCGGCGTATCCGGGCGCTCCACCTCGTCGCCGCGGCCCGCCTCCGCACCGAGGTCCGTCCCCGCAGCGCGACCCTCGCCGCCGCTTCCGGCAACCGGCCCGGCTTGAGCGGACCGCTCCCCCGGCCCGTCACCGCCCGGTGTCCCCGATGCCGGTGCCGCGCAAGGCCGTTCACCAGCACCTCGCTCCCCGCCGGCCGGCACCTCCGAGGGCGTCCCCGGCTCCGGCAGGGACCGCGCCCGGCGCCGCGCCGCCCGCAGGGCCTCGCGGGCGAGGTCGGCCGGGTGGGCGCCGTCGGCGGGGGTCATGGGGTGCTCCGCAGGGAGACGAGGTCGGTCAGTTCGCGGTCGGTCAGCTCGGTGAGGGCGGCCTCGCCGGAGCCGAGGATCGCGTCGGCCAGCGCCCGTTTCGCGGCGAGCATCTCGGCGATCCGGTCCTCGACGGTGCCCTCGGTGACCAGGCGGTGGACCTGGACGGGCTGGGTCTGGCCGATGCGGTAGGCGCGGTCGGTGGCCTGTTCCTCGACGGCCGGGTTCCACCAGCGGTCGAAGTGCACGACATGCCCGGCGCGGGTGAGGTTGAGGCCGGTGCCCGCGGCCTTCAGGGAGAGGACCAGCACCGGCGTCTCACCGTCCTGGAAACGGTCGACCATGCGCTCGCGCTCCGGCACCGGGGTGCCGCCGTGCAGCAGGTCCACGGGGACCGCGCGGGCGGACAGGTGGGCGGTGATCAGCCGGGCCATGCCGACGTACTGGGTGAAGACCAGCACCGAGCCGTCCTCGGCGAGGACCGTGTCCAACAGCTCGTCCAGCAGGGCGAGTTTGCCCGAGCGGTGGACCAGCCGGTCAGCGGACGCGTCGTCCTTCAGATACAGCGCCGGATGGTCGCAGATCTGCTTCAGCGCGCCGAGCAGCTTCAGGACCAGGCCCCTGCGGGCGATGCCCTCGGCGGTCTCGATGGCCAGCATCGACTCGCGCACCACCGCCTCGTACAGCGCGGCCTGTTCGCGGGTGAGCGGCACCGGGTGGTCGGTCTCGGTCTTCGGCGGCAGCTCCGGGACGATGCCGGGGTCGGACTTCCTGCGCCGCAGCAGGAAGGGCCGGACCAGGCGGGCGAGCCGGTCCACGGCCTCCTGGTCCTCGCCGTTCTCCACCGCGCGGGCGTGCCGGGCGCGGAAGGACTTCAGCGGGCCGAGGAGTCCGGGGGTGGTCCAGTCGAGCAGGGCCCACAGCTCGGAGAGGTTGTTCTCCACCGGGGTGCCGGTGAGCGCCACGCGCGCGGGGGCCTTGATGGTGCGCAGCGCCTTGGCTGTGGCCGAGTAGGGGTTCTTCACATGCTGGGCCTCGTCGGCGACGACCATTCCCCAGGTGTGTTCGGCGAGTTGGGGCGCGGCGGAGCGCATGGTGCCGTACGTGGTCAGGACGAAGCCGCCGCCGGGGCCGGCCAGGGTGCGCTCGGTGCCGTGGAAGCGGCGGACGGGGACGCCGGGGGCGAACCGGTTGATCTCCCGCTGCCAGTTGCCCAGCAGGGAGGCGGGGCAGACCACGAGGGTGGGTTCCTCGCGCGCCCGCTTCAGGTGCAGGGCGATGAGGGTGACGGTCTTGCCGAGGCCCATGTCGTCGGCGAGGCAGCCGCCGAGGCCGAGGGAGGTCATCAGGTCGAGCCAGGCGAGGCCGCGCAGCTGGTAGTCGCGCAGGGTGGCGGCGAGCCCGGCGGGCGGCTCGGCGGGGCGCAGGCCCGCGGTGAGCCGGTCACGGAGGGCGGCGAGGGCGCCGACGGGTACGGCCTCGACCCGCTCGCCGTCGATCTCGGCGGTGCCGGTGAGCGCGACGGACAGCGCGTCGACCGGGTCGAGCAGGCCCAGTTCCCGCTTGCGTGCCTTGCGGACGAGGGCGGGGTCCACGAGGACCCAGCGGTCCCGGAGCCGTACGACGGGGCGGTGGGCCTCGGCGAGGGCGTCCATCTCGGCCTCGTCCAGCGGGTCGCCGCCGAGGGCGAGCTGCCAGCGGAAGCGCAGCAGGTCCTCGCTCTCGAAGAAGCCGGTGCCGTCGGTCGCGGAGCCGGGCGCGGGCCGTACCTCGGCGGTGGCGGTGAGGTCGCGGGCGAGGTCGCGCGGCCAGTGCACGGCGACCCCGGCGGCGGCCAGCCGGCCCGCGGCGACGCCGAGCAGGTCGCCCAGCTCCTCCTCGGACAGGGCGAGGACGTCGGGCACGTCCTGTTCGGCGAGCCGGTCCAGGGGCGGCCAGACCCGCCCGGCGCGGCGCACGGCGAGGGCCGCGTCGACGCGCGCGCGGGGGCCGAAGGCGGTGTCGGCCTCGCCCGCCCACAGGGCCGCCGCGTCGGTCACCAGGGTGGGGTCGGCGAGGCTGTGGACCTGCACGATCGCCGCCCCGGCGGCGCGGGCGCCCGCGCTCGCGCCGGAGTCGAAGGCGTCGTACGCGGACAGGTCCAGGCGCAGCGAGATGCGCACGCCCGCGTCCATGCCCGCGGCGACCTCGGCCGCCCACGCGTGCGCCCCCGGCAGGGACTGGGGCTCGCGCGCGGCGAAGGGGCGGCCCAGGGCGTGGGCGGCGGCGGGGGTGCGGGGCAGGGTGTCGGCGATCGCGTCCAGGAAGGAGCGGACCAGCGCCTCCGGCTCGGGCAGCCGCAGCGGGCCGGGGTCCGGCAGCGGCACGGCGTGTCCCTCCGGGGGGAGGGCGGCGGCGATCGCGCGCAGGTGGGCGATGTCGTCGGGCTCCAGCGGGCCGGCCCGCCAGGCGTCCAGGCCGCTCGGGGTGAGGCCGGGCAGCAGCCGCCCGCGGGCGACGAGCCGCAGGGCGTGCAGCGCGGCGGCGCCCCAGCAGGCCGTGGCCGGGTGTGCGGCGGGGTCCCGGCGGGCGCGGACCAGCAGGGGCAGGGCCTCGGCGAGCGGCAGGCCCAGCGCGGGTACCCGCCGGCGGCGTACTGCGGCGCCGTGCCGGCGTACGACCGTCAGCTCCTCGGGGTCGGCGGCCGCGGGGGGCAGGGGCTCGCCCGCGGGGTCCCAGAAGGCCACGCGGCCCTCGCGCGGCAGCGGCGCGGGCAGATAGAGGGCGGCCAGGCGCACCGGCACCGGGTCCCCGCCGGCCCTCGCGCCGCAACCCGCCGCCCGCTCTGCCGTCACCACCACACCGCTCATGCCTTCTGCCACCTCCCGCCCGCACATCGGACCAGTCGTCTCCGACTCTACGGGCGGGGTCTGACAACCGGCCCCGACAGCGGGCGGGGCCGGGTCACGACGGCTCGCAGGGGCAGCCCCGCTACCGTCCGCTACGGCACCGTCCTCGACACCACGTACACCATCGGGAAGTCCGGGTCGGCCAGGTTCACGACCACGTCCTGGGTGGGGGCCGGGTTCTTCTGGGTGTGGGTGAGGCCGTACCAGGAGCCGGGGCCGCCGAAGGTCCAGCCGCTGACCTTGCGGTCGCGGGCGCTCACCGCGATGTCGCCCTTCTTCAGCTCGTCGCGGCGGGCGCCCATGGACTGGAGGAAGGTGTCCAGGCCGGCCGGGTTGGTGCGGAACTGCACGTACAGGCGGCTGGTCTTCCAGTTGTTGGTCTCGTACGAGGCGATGTGGTCGGCCGGGCGCGGGACGTTCACCTGGTAGAGGCGGCGCTGCACCTTCGACGGCCAGCCCGGAGTGAGGCCGGTCGCGGAGTACTTGGCCTCCTTGTCCTTGCCGCTGTTGCGGCTCTGGTTCGCCGAGATCACCAGATAACCGGCCGGCACGCCGATGAGCAGCACGATGATCAGCAGGGTGAGCGCCCGGCGCCGGGCCTTGTGCCGGGGGTCCTCGGGGGGCCGCCGCGCCGGCTCCGGCGGGGCGGCCTGGCGGGGCAGGGAGGTGGTCATGCGGTGTCCCGTTCGCGGCGGGCCTGGGCGTACCGCTCGTAGCGCTCGTACCGCTCGACCCGGCGGCGCTTGGCGCGCCGGAACCGGCGGGCGACCAGGCGGGCCAGGTCGGCCGCGCCCACCATGCCGGCCTCGGGGCCGAGCTGGGCGCGGGTGATACGGGCCTCGGGGCGGTAGCCGCGGCCGGTGAGATGGCGCTTGAAGGCGTCCCTGGCGGGGCCGATGAGCAGATCGTCGGCGGCCGAGACGCCGCCGCCGATGACGAAGCAGGAGGGGTCGAGGGCGGCGGCCAGGTTGGCGATGCCGACGCCGAGCCACTGTCCGATGTCCTGGAGCAGTTCCACGCACATCGCGTCGCCCTCGCGGGCCAGCTCGGTGATCATCGGCCCGGTGATGTCGCCGATGTTGCCCTTGACGTGCTCGATGATCCCGTAGGCGACCGGCGAGTCGGCCTGGGCCAGCTCGCGGGCCTCGCGGACCAGGGCGTTGCCGGAGCTGTACTGCTCCCAGCAGCCGCGGTTGCCGCACGGGCAGCGGTGGCCGCCGGGCACGACCTGCATATGCCCGAACTCGCCCGCGACGCCGAACTTGCCCCGCTTGACCTGGCCGTCCTCCAGGATCGCGCCACCGATACCGGTCCCCAGTGTGATCATCACCAGGTGGTCCTCGCCGCGTCCGGCGCCGAAGCGCCACTCGGCCCAGGCGGCGGTGTTGGCGTCGTTGTCCACGAGCACCGGCACGGAGAGGCGGCCGCTGAGCCGGTCGCGCAGCGGTTCGTTGCGCCAGGACAGGTGGGGGGCGAACAGGACGCGGTTGCGGTCCGCGTCGACCCAGCCCGCGGCGCCGATGCCGACCGCGTGCACGTCGTGCCGGTCGGAGAGGTCAAGGACCAGCTCGACGATGGTGTCCTCGACGACCTTGGGGCTCTTGGACTTGTCCGGGGTCTCCGTGCGGAGCTTCTCCAGGATGTTGCCGTCGGCGTCCACGACGCCCGCCATCACCTTGGTGCCGCCGATGTCGATGCCGACGGTGGGGACACGGGGGGCCGTCAGATGGGACCGGCGCTCCCGCGTACCGACCGTGCGCAGGACGGGGGCACGGCGGGAGCCGATGGGGGCCGTGAGGTCGCGGTAGGTGCTCATCGTTGGTCGATTGTGCCTCAACGACGGTAAGCGTGTCGTACGGGGCGCAGGCCGGGGGCGGGCGATCACGGGGGTGTCCCGGTTGACCGCCGCGCCCCCGCGGGCCCTCAGTCGCGCTGGAGTTCGTGGCGCAGGACGTCCAGGTCGGAGCCGCCGGCCATCTGCGCGGTCAGCTCGTCCAGGGTGATCTCGTCCCGTGTGTGATTGCCCACCATCGCGCCGCGGCGCAGCAGCACGAACCTGTCCCCCACGAGGTACGCGTGGTGCGGGTTGTGGGTGATCAGGACGACGCCCAGGCCCTCGTCGCGGGCCGCGGCGACGTATTTGAGGACCACGCCGGACTGCTTGACGCCCAGGGCGGCGGTCGGCTCGTCCAGGACGAGGACCTTGGCGCCGAAGTGGACGGCGCGGGCGATGGCCACGCACTGGCGTTCGCCGCCGGAGAGGGTGCCGATGGGCTGGTCGACGTCGCGCAGGTCGATGCCCATGCGCAGCAGCGCCTCGCGGGTGGTGCGGCGCATCAGGGCGGTGTCGAGGCGCTTGAAGGGGCCGGTGCCCCTGCGCGGCTCGGAGCCGAGGAAGAAGTTGCGCCAGACCGGCATCAGGGGCACGACGGCCAGGTCCTGGTAGACGGTGGCGATGCCCCGGTCCAGGGCCTCGCGCGGGGAGGCGAGGCGGGTCTCCTCGCCCTCGATGCGCAGGGTGCCGGCGTCGTGCTGGTGCAGCCCGGCGATCATCTTGATCAGCGTGGACTTGCCCGCGCCGTTGTCGCCGAGGACGCAGGTGATCTCGCCCGCGTGCACCTGGAGAAAGACGCCGTCCAGGGCGCGGACGTTGCCGTAGTGCTTGCCGACGCCGGACAGCTCGACCAGGGGCGTCGCCGCGGGTGCCGCCCCGTCCGTCGTCGCGGTCGCCGTCTCGTCCGGCCGTGTCGTCGTCGGCTTCTCGTCCGTCATGTCGTCGCCTTTGCGCGCTTGCGGACCCAGGCGTTGAGCAGGGTCGCGAGGAGCAGCATCGCTCCGAGGAAGAACTTGAACCAGTCGGGGTTCCACTCGGCGAAGACGATGCCCTTGCTGGTCATGCCGAAGATCAGGGCGCCCACCGCGGAGCCGACCGCGCTGCCGTAGCCGCCGGTGATCAGGCAGCCGCCGATGACGGCCGCGATGATGTAGATCAGCTCGTTGCCGACGCCCTCGCCTGACTGCACGGCGTCGAAGGAGAACAGCAGGTGCTGGCCGGAGATCCAGGCGCCGAACGCGACGCCCATGTAGAGGCCGATCTTGGTCTTGGCCACCGGCACGCCGACCGCGCGGGCCGCGTCCTCGTTGCCGCCGACCGCGAAGATCCAGTTGCCGACGCGGGTGCGCAGCAGGATCCAGGAGCCGAGGGCGACCAGGGCGAGCCACCACAGGATGGTGATCTTGAAGTCGACGCCGCCGACGGTGACCGTGGAGGCGAAGACGGCGCGGGCGCTGGAGAAACCCTGCATGTCGGCGATGGTCTTGGTGGAGACCGTGCCGTCGATCAGTTTGGTGAAGCCGAGGTTCATGCCGCACAGCATCAGGAAGGTGCCCAGCGTGATGATGAAGCTGGGCAGTCTGGTGCGGGTGAGCATGAAGCCATTGAAGGCGCCGATGGCGAGGCTGACCAGGAGGGAGACGCCGACGCCGACCCAGGTGTTCGCCGTCATCTGGTAGCTGAACATCGAGGAGATCAGCGCCGAGGACGTCACGAGCACACCGGCCGACAGGTCGAACTCCCCGCCGATCATCAGCAGGGCGACCGGTACGGCCATGATCCCGATGGTCGAGGAGGCGTACAGGACGGTGCTGAGGCTGGGGGCGCGCAGGAAGCCGTCGGCGACGAAGGCGAAGAAGACGAAGACGGCGAGGGCGCCGACGACCGAGCCCAGTTCGGGGCGGGCGAGGAGCTTCTTCAGCGGGGAGGTCCGCAGCAGCCGCTCGTCGACCGCCGGCTCAGCGGCCTGCTGGTCCGCGGTCATCGGGTGCCCCGCTCGGTGTACGGCGCCAGCGTGGCCGCCTGGTCCTTGGTGATGATCTGCGGGCCGGTCAGCACCGGCTTGCCGCCGCCGAGGACGTCGCCGTTGTACTTGTAGGCCCACAGCAGGTCGACCGCCTCGTAGCCCTGGAGGTACGGCTGCTGGTCCACCGCGAAGCCCAGGGTGCCGTTCTTCAGCGAGGCCGCGACCTGCGCGTTCAGGTCGAAGGTGTCCACCTCGGCCTTGCTGCCCGCGTCGTTCTTGGCCTTGACGGCGGTGTCGGCGTAGGGCGCGCCGAGGGTGATGACGCTGTCCACCGACTTGTCGGCCTGGAGCTTGGCCTCGATGGCGGACTGCACGTCGGGCATGTTCGTGCCGTTGACGTAGAGCTTCTGGAGGGTGCCCTTGAAGGTCTTGGCGACGCCGTCGCAGCGCTGCTCGTGGCCCACGTTGCCCTGCTCGTGCAGCACGCACAGGGCCTTCTTCCGGCCGCGCTTGTTCAGCTCGTCGCCGACGGCCTCACCGGCGATGGTCTCGTCCTGGCCGATGTGGGTGAGCGCGCCGAACGCCTTGGACACCTCGGAGCCGGAGTTGACCGTGATCACCGGGATGCCGGCCTTCTCGGCGCGCTGGACGGCGGCCTTCATGGCGTCCGGCTTCGCCAGGGTGACGATGATGCCGTCGACCTTCTTGTCGACCGCCGCGTCCACCAGCTGGGCCTGCTGCTGGGCGTCGTCGTCGTGCGAGTACAGGAAGTTGATGTTGTCCTTGACGGCGGCCTGCTTGGCGCCGCTCTGCACGATGTCCCAGAAGGTGTCGCCGTCTCCCGAGTGCGTGATCATCGCGAAGGTCCAGCGGGGGGTGTTCACCGCCGACCTGCCCTGGGCGACGGCGGCCTTGCGGGCGTCCTCGGCCCGCTTCCCGCCGGTGCTGCTGCACCCCGCCAGGGACACCGAGAGTGCCCCTGCGAGCGCCATGACTGCCCAGGTCCGAAACCGTGCCACGAGGCCGTGCCCTTCTCGCTGTCTCCAGCTGACTCTCAGCTGTCCTTGCTCCGACGTGCCGATGGGGCGGGCGGCCTCACCGTCGGTGTGTCCCGGCGGCGACCGCACCGGCCCCAAACACTTCAGTATCGGTCACCGGGGGCGGCGGGCGGTCGGCCGGGGAGGAGATCCCGGTCACCTTGTCCGGACAATGCGACGAACGCGCGGGCGCGGCCGGGGCGGTGCGGGGGGCCGGTCAGGGGCGTGCGAGGGGCCGGTCAGGGGCGTACGAGCAGCTGGAACTCGAAGGCGTAGCGGCTCGGCCGGTAGGTGTGGTCGCCGTACTCGACCGCGCGCCCTGTGTCGTCGTAGGTGGTGCGGCACATGGTGAGCAGCGGGGCGCCCTCGGTCTCGCCGAGCCGCTCGGCCTCCGCGGCGGTGGCGCCGCGGGCGCCGATCGACTGGCGGGCGCTGTGCAGGGTGATCCCGGCGGCGCGCAGCAGCCGGTACAGGCCGGTCGCCTCCAGCTGGGCGGTGTCCAGGTCGAGCAGGCCGGTCGGCAGGTGGTTGACCAGGTAGGCGATCGGCTCGCCGTGCGCGAGCCGGAGCCGTTCCACGCGGTGGACGTCGCCGCCCTCGGCGACCCTGAGCGCGGCCGCGATCTCGGGGGAGGCCGGGACGACGGTGTTGACCAGGACCCGCGTCGTGGGGCGCTGGCCCGCCGCCTCCAGGTCGTCGTAGAGGCTGCTCAGCTCCAGCGGGCGCCTGACGCGGCTGTGCACGACCTGGGTGCCCACGCCCCGGCGGCGGACCAGCAGCCCCTTGTCGACCAGGGACTGGATCGCCTGGCGGACGGTGGGCCGGGACAGGCCGAGCCGCGCGGCCAGCTCGATCTCGTTGCCCAGCAGGCTGCCGGGCGTGAGGCTGCCGTGCTCGATGGCGGCCTGGAGCTGCTGGGACAGCTGGAAGTACAACGGCACCGGCGAACCGCGGTCCACGCGGAGTTCGAGCGCGGCGGTCGGGTCCACTTCTGGTTTCGGCACGGGCCCGAGCGTAGCCGTGCGCACAGTTGACGGGAAGTCGTGAAGTCCGGTTGTCCTGACATACGAATTGACAGGGGCCGTCCGCGCCGTCACTTTGTTTCCATGCGCATCGGGGTCATCGGTACGGGCCGCATCGGCACCCTTCACGCGAACACGCTCAGCCGCCACCGCGAGGTCGGCTCGCTGATCCTGACGGACGCCGATCCGCCGCGGGCGCAGCGCCTCGCGCACCGCCTCGGCGAGACGGCGGCGCCGGGAGTGGACGAGATCTTCCGGTGGGGCGTGGACGCGGTGGTGATCACCACGACGACCGCGGCCCACGCCGAGCTGATCGGCCGGGCGGCCCGTTCGGGCCTGCCGGTCTTCTGCGAGAAGCCGATCGCCCTGGACCTCGCGGGCACCTTCCAGGCGCTCGCCGAGGTGGCGGCGGCCGGCACCGTGCTCCAGATGGGCTTCCAGCGCCGCTTCGACACGGGGTACGCCGGGGCGCGCGAGGCGGTGCGCGCCGGGCGGCTCGGCCGGCTGCACACCGTACGGGCCCTGACCTGCGACCAGTCCCCTCCCCCGGCCGACTGGCCGGCGCTGTCCGGCGGGCTGTTCCGGGACACGCTCGTGCACGACTTCGACATGCTGCGCTGGGTGACGGGCCGCGAGGTGAGCGACGTGTACGCGGTCGGCTCGGACGCGGGCCCCGCGATGTTCCGCGAGGCGGGCGACGTCTGTACGGGCGCGGCGCTGCTCACCCTGGACGACGGCACCCTGGCCACCGCGACCGCGACCCGCACGAACGGCGCGGGCTACGACGTCCGCATGGAGCTGGCCGGGGAGCGCGACACGGTGGTGGTCGGCCTGGACGACCGTACGCCGCTCGCCTCCACCGAACCGACCGGACCGCCGCCCGCGGACAAGCCCTGGACCGGCTTCCTGGAACGCTTCGCCCCCGCGTACGAGGCCGAGTTGTGCGCCTTCGTGGACGTGCTGCGCGGCGAACGCCCCAACCCCTGCGACGGCCGGGAAGCCCTCCAGGCCCTGCGGATCGCCGAGGCGTGCGAGGTCTCGCGCCGCGAGCGGCGGGCGGTGGCGATGGCGGAGATCCCGGCGGCGCCGGAGTCCGGGGGCTGAGGCCGGGGGCGGCTGAAAGCGGGGGCGGCTGAAAGCGGAGGCGACTGAGGCCGGAGACGGCTGAGAGTGGCGACCGGGAGTGCCGGGGGGGCCGCGGTCCGGCGCTGTCCGCGGGCGGTCGTACGACGGTCACGCGCGCCGTACGACCGCCCGCCGCCCCCGCTACCAGCGCACCGGCAGCTCCCGCAGTCCGCGCATGAGCATGCCCGGCAGCCACTGGTCGTGCGGGCCGTCCAGGGCGAGGGCGGGGGCGCGCTCCAGCAGGGTGGCGAGGGCGATGCGGCCCTCCATGCGGGCCAGGGGTGCGCCCAGGCAGTAGTGGAGGCCGTGGCCGAAGGCGAGGTGGCCGCGGGTGTCGCGGCGGATGTCGAAGCGGTCGGGGGCGGGGAACCGGGCGCCGTCGCGCTGGGCGGCGGTGAGGCCGACCATCACGTGTTCGCCCTTGTCGATGCGGACGCCGCCGATCTCCAGCGGCTCGGCCGCGTACCGGAACGTGGCGTTCTCCACCGGGCCCTCCCAGCGCAGCGTCTCCTCGACCACGCCGTCGATCAGGCTCATGTCGGCGCGCAGGGCGGCGAGTTGGCCGGGGTGGGTGAGCAGGGCGAGGACGCCGTTGCCGATGAGGTTGACCGTGGTCTCATGGCCGGCGATGAGCAACAGGAAGGCCATGCCGCGCAGTTCCGTGGGCGAGAGCCGGTCGCCGTCCTCGGTGGTGGTGCGCACCAGGTCGCCGAGGAGGTCGCCGGTGACCCCGGAGCGGCGCTTGTCCTCGATCAGTTCGGTGAGGTACGCGCCGAGCCGGGTGACCGCCTCGCGCTCGGAGACCGGGTCGGTCGGGGCGACCACCTGGGTGGAGATCTTGCGGAACTCGGTGCGGTCCATCTCGGGGACGCCGAGCAGTTCGCAGATGACGGTGAGCGGCAGCGGGTAGGCGAGGGAGGCGATGAGGTCGGCGCGGCCCGCGTGACCGGGTGCGAGCATCTCGTCCAGCAGTTCATCGGTGATCCGCTGGACGCGCGGGCGCAGTTGCTCGACCCGGCGCATGGTGAAGGCGCGGGTGACGAGGCCGCGCAGCCGGGTGTGCTGGGGCGGGTCGGTGACCAGGAGATACCGGCCGACCACCGCCTGGTCGATGAAGGTCACGCCGATCTTGGTGCCGTCCTTGGCGAGCCGGGGGTCGGCGAGGGCCGCGCGCGCCTCCTCGTACCCCACCACGAGCCACGTCTCGTAGTCCTCGCCCGCCTCGGATATCCGGACCCGGTGCACCGGGCCCCGCTCGCGCAGCCGGGCGTACACCGGATGCGGATCGCGCCGGAACGCGTCCCCGAACTCCCCCAGATCCACTGTCTGCCGCCGGTCCATGACTCCCCTTCCGGACTCCCCCGAGGCCGACCGGGCGTTTCCCGGTACCCGGAGAACGCGCACGGCGCCGGCTTGGTGCCCCAGTGGAAGCGAATTCCCTTGCGGCGCGGGCGGGTTGGCCGGAAACGGTGTGCCGCGTGGCGGACATGGGCTCGCCCCGCGGCCGTCGGGTGGGGTGGGGGCCGCGGGGCGAGGTCCGGTGTGGATCAGCGGTCGGTCGGCGGTGCGTCAGCAGCCGAAGTCGATCAGGTCGAACGTCTCGTAGTGGTCGGAGGTGTAGTAGTCCTCCTGGCTGCGCTCGCCGGTGACGATGCGGCGGGCGCCGCGGGTGGAGGCGCCGGGGGTGACCACGGTGTACTCGTGATAGTAGCCGGAGGACTCGCTGGGCAGGACGCCCTCGCGGTTGGAGAAGACCGTGCCGTCCTGCGAGTAGGGGAAGGGGCCGCCCTCGGCGATCAGGTCGAGGGTGTCGTCGGCCTGCGGCGGCAGGGCGCTGTGGCAGATGCTGCCGACGGAGGCGGCGGAGACGACGGAGGCGTTCGCCGTGGTGGCGGAGACGGTGCCGCCGACGAGGAGTGCGGACAGGACTGCGGCTGCGGCGCCGAACCGAGCGGCGCGTGGGGGGAATCGCATGCCGCCATGATGACGCGCGTAGACAAGGACATGTCAACGACAACGCCGTGGAATTCCCCCGCAGGACACCCTGTTTTTCAACGAGTTCACCTTCCTCCGCAAGGCACCCACAAGACGGCCACAGGGCGGTCACCCCGGAGGCCGAGGGGGGCACACCTGGCAGGCGTGGGGGCGCCCGGCGGCGCTCACCCGGCGTGCGGCATGCGTGGGGGCGCCCGGCGGCCCTCACCCGGCGTGCGTGGAGAACAGGCCCCCCGTCGGCCCCTGTTTGTCGCCGCCCTGGGCCTTCTTCAGGGCGTTGGCGAGGCTTTCGATGGTCAGGGACTGGAGGATGACGCGGCCGTTGCCCTCCAGGGTGGCCAGGGAGAGGCCTTCGCCGCCGAAGACGGCGTTCATGATGCCCTGGCGGTTGAGGCCGCCCACCCGCTGGACGCCGTACTGGATGCCCTCCTCGAAGGCGACCACACAGCCGGTGTCCACCTCGATACGGCCGCCGAAGTCCGCCGGGTTGAGGTCGATGAAGTTGCCCGCGCCGGCGATGATCACGGTGCCGTGCCCGGTGAACTTCTCCAGGATGAAGCCCTCGCCGCCGCTCATGCCGGTGCGGCCGCCCGCGAAGGCGATGCCGAACTCCACCGAGGACTCGGCGGCCACGAAGGCGTCCTTCTCGGCGAACCAGGCGCGGTGGCCGTCGAGTTCCAGCGCGCGCATCTCACCGGGGAGCACGCCCGCGAAGCCGACCGTGCCCTGGCCGCCCTGCGCGGTGAAGTACTGGAAGGCCAGCGACTCCCCGGCCAGCATCCGCTGCCCGACCTGCATGGCGGTGCCCATGGCCTGGCGCAGCAGGCCGCCCATGCCGCCGCTCCCGCCGCCCTGCTGCCCGCCGCCCCCGGAGGGGCCGGACAGCCGGGTCTCCATGGTCACGTTCGTGGTCTTGAACAGGAACTTCCCGGCCTCGCAGTACACGGTCTGGCCGGGGTCCAGGTTGACGACCGCCATCTGCATGGCGTTGCCGACGATCTCTTGCTGAAGGGTCACATCCGGAACAACGAGAGAGGGCGGGGGAAGAGTTCCGGCCCGGCACGCGGGTGGCGCGGCTCACCTCCCGGTGATCGCCGCCGGCGCCCCGGCACGGGACGGCCGCGCGGCCGGGGGCAGGGTGCCGTCGACCGGGTCGTGGAGGACGCGGTCGGGCGGCGGGGTCAGCGCGGTCAGGCCGTAGACCGTGGCGGTGACCATCAGGGGCGGGCCGCTGACGTAGGCGGTGTGCCCGGACCAGTCGCCGCGCCGGACCACCGCGTCGGCCACCGAACCGCTCTCGGCGCCGCCGCCGTCCTCACCGATCACCGGGACGACGCGCAGCCAGGGGCAGTTCTTCTCCAGCCGGGTGAGGGTGGCGGTGTCGTACAGCTCGTCCAGGGTGCGCGCGCCGAGGAACAGGTGGGTGCGGCGGTGCAGGGGGCTGCGGGACAGCTCGTCGAGCAGGGCGCGGGCGGTGGCCCAGCCGGTGCCGCCGGCCACGATCAGGAGGTCCCGCGCCAGGTCGCCGTCCAGGGTCATGGCGCCCTGGGCGGGGCCGAGGCGCAGCTGGTCGCCGACACGCGTCCCGGTGACCAGCGCGTCGCTGACGCCGCCGGGGCCGGTGCGGCGGACGTGGAACTCCAGTTCGCCGTCCGGGCGGGGCGCGCAGGCGACCGAGTACGGCCGCCAGGTCAGCGGCAGCAGCGGGGACTGGATCCGGGTGTACTGCCCGGCCTGGTAGGGAAACGGTTCGGCGGTGCGTACGCGGAGCACCGCGAGGCTGGGGCCGCGCAGCTCGTGGGCGGTCACCGTGCCGTTCCAGTACGGCGGTTCGGCCAGCGCGCCGGCCGCGCCGTCCACCATGGCCGCGACCGCGAAGCGCAGCATGCGCAGCCACGCCTGCTCCAGTTCCTCGCTCCAGCGCGCGCCCGCGCTGCGCCGCAGGGCCTCGGCGAGCGCCTGCTCGAACACCTCGAAGTGCACGGGCCGCACGCCGAGTTTGCGGTGGTCGCGGCCGAGCCGGGCGCAGAACCCGGCCACCTCCCGCGGCCGGTCGAGGTGTTCGACGAGGTACCAGAAGGCGCGCTCCAGATGGACCCGCTGGAACTCCATGGAGTCGGGAAAGAGCGAGCGCAGATAGGGGTGGCGCTCGAACATGGCGTCGTAGAGGTGTCCGATGAGCTTGCCGAAGGGGGTGACCAGCGGCAGCTGGCGGGTGATGATCCGCTGGTCGGCGGCGCCGTCGTACGGCTGCCCGCCGGCCCCTCGGGCACCGGCCGGCCGGCCTGCCGTGGCCGTGTCCGGGCGGGCGGCCGGGGACAGGAGCCGCCGGCGCAGGCGCATCGCGTCCCGCCGGGCCAGGAGTGCGTGGTACTCGTCGCGGCCGTCGCTGCTGGTGGTGTTCACGGACTGGCTCTCTCCCTGCGGTTCCTGGCGCGCCGCCCTCCCGTGCCGGCCCCGTACCCGGCGGTCGTCGGCGCGCTTTTCCGGCGCCGTCTCCGGGTGGACCGCGCGGTGCGCCGGGTCACGGGCGCCGCGCAAGTCACCGGCGCCGGGGGCCGGTTCGCCGCTGGAAGAAGACGGTGGCGGTCGGACCGTGCCCCACGGCGCCGGAGGTCCGGCCGGAAGACGCGCCAGTATTGCACCGCGGGCGCGGTGCCGTCCGGCCCTGGCCGATGGGGCCGTTCGGCCCTGTTCACCCCCTGCCACCTGCTGGTTCGCTGGACGCGCGGCACGCACCGCGGACAGCACGAGGGGCGGGCGCCCGCCTGGTCGCGGTGCCCGCCCCTCGCCTTCCCGACGGTGTGTCAGCCGCCGAGTTCCTGGTGGCGCGCGGCCAGTCGCGCCGCCCCGGCCTCGGTCGGGGAGCCGTACAGGCGCAGCCGGGAGATGCCGCCGTCGGGGTAGATGTCGATGCGCGCGTGGGTGCCGACGGCCGGTTCCGGCAGCACGAACCGGTGGTTGGTGTCGGGCTGGAGGCGGGTGCGGGGCAGGATCTCGCGCCAGTCGCCGTCCTCGCCGTCGCGCACCGAGACCGACGCCCAGCCGGCGCTGTTGCCCTTCAGGTAGGCGGTGTCGATCTCGACGGCACCGATGCGGGACTGGGTGACGAGCCGGTAACGGATCCAGTCGTGGCCCCGGTCGCGGCGGCGCCGGGTCTCCCAGCCGTCGTCCATCTTGCGGGAGCGGCCGGGCTGGATGGTGTTGGTGGCCGGGGAGTAGAAGCGGTCGGAGGCGTCCTCGACGCTGCCGCCGTTCTCCAGCGCGACCACGTCGAAGGTGCCGAGCGCCGTCAACCAGGCGGGATCCGGGGCGACTTCGCCGTACACGCGCAGGCGGGCGATGCCCCCGTCGGGGTGCTGGTTGACCCGCAGGTGGGTGAAGCGCTGCTCCAGCGAGACGGGGAAGCCGTTGGCGGCGTGGCCGCCGACGGGGGTGCGCGGCACCAGGGTCGTCCACTTGACGTCGTCGCCGAGCAGTTCCTCGGGCGAGGGCGAGCCCGGCACGGAGGCGGCCTCGACGGAGACGGCCTGCGGGTAGTTGCCGCGGAAGTGGGCGGTGTCCACGACGATGCCGCGGATCACTCCGGGGGCGCCGAGGCGGATCAGCGCCCAGTCGTGGTCCTCGGCGGTGGGCCAGGGGTCCTCGGTGGAGGCGCCGCGCCGGCGGCGGGTCTCCCAGCCGTCCATGATCTTGCCCTTGTGCCCGAAGTGCTCGGGGTCGAACTCGGCGCGCTCGGGCACCAGCAGGTTCTCGCGCATGGCGAAGAACTCGTCGTTCGCGGCGACGACACCGGCGCCGAGGCGGCGGTCGGCGAGGTTGGCGTACTGGGTGAAGGGGAAGTCGGCGGTGCGGTAGTCCGCGTACGGGTCACCGCCTCCGTAGGGATTCGCGTCGCCGGTAAAACCTGGTGTCGCCGTCACGGTGATCAGGGGTTCCTCTCGGGAGTCGGGCGGATGGGTCTTCGGGGGGCCGCGGGCGGGGCGGGGCTCAGGGGCGGTCGAGCAGCGTGCCCTGGGGCGGGGTGAACTCGCCGTCGGCGACGATGCGCCGGCCGCGCAGCCAGGTGGACTTGACGACGCCGTGCAGGGTGCGCCCGGCGTACGCGGTGACCCGGTTGCGGTGCTGGAGTCCCGCCGGGTCGACGGTGAAGGTCTCGTCGGGGGCGAGGACCGCGAAGTCGGCGTCGTGGCCGGGGGCGATGGCGCCCTTGCGGCCGTCGAGTCCGACGAGGGCGGCGGTGCGCGCGGACATCCAGCGCACGACGTCCTCCAGGGTGTGGCCGCGCCTGCGGGCCTCGGTCCACACGGCGGACAGGCTGAGCTGGAGGCCGGAAATGCCGCCCCAGGCGGTGGCGAAGTCGCCGGTCTTCAGGTCGGCCGTGGAGGGCGAGTGGTCGGTGACGACGCAGTCGATGGTGCCGTCGGCCAGCGCCGCCCACAGCAGATCCTGGTTGGCGGCCTCGCGGATCGGCGGGCAGCACTTGAACTCGCTGGCGCCGTCGGGGACTTCCTCGGCGGTGAGGGTCAGGTAGTGCGGGCAGGTCTCCACGGTGATCCGGACGCCGTCGGCGCGGGCGGCGCGGATCAGCGGCAGCGCGTCGCTGGAGGACAGGTGCAGCACGTGCACCCGAGCGTCCAGCCGGCGGGCGTGGGCGATCAGCGCGGCGATGGCGGTGTCCTCGGCGTCGCGCGGGCGTGAGGCGAGGAAGTCGGCGTAGCGGGGGCCGCCCTGCTGCGGGGCGGCGGCCAGGTGGTGCGGGTCCTCGGCGTGCACGATCAGCAGGCCGCCGAAGCCAGCGATCTCGGCGAGCGAGCGGGCGAGTTGCTCCTGGTCGAGGTGCGGGAACTCGTCCACGCCGGACGGGGAGAGGAACGCCTTGAAGCCGAAGACCCCGGCGTCGTGCAGCGGGCGCAGGTCCTTGACGTTGTCGGGCAGCGCGCCGCCCCAGAAGCCGACGTCGATGTGCGCCTTGTCGCGGGCCACGTCCCGCTTGATCCGCAGGTGCTCGACGGTGGTGGTCGGCGGCAGGGAGTTGAGCGGCATGTCGACGAGGGTGGTGATGCCGCCGGCGGCCGCGGCGCGGGTGGCGGTCCAGAAGCCCTCCCACTCGGTGCGGCCCGGATCGTTGACGTGCACATGGGTGTCGACCAGGCCGGGCAGCAGCACGTCGTCGCCGACGTCCACGAGGCGCGCGCCGGCCGGGACCCCGGCGTCGTACGGCAGTACGGCCGTGATCGTCCCGGCGGACACGGCGACCGCGGCGGCCCGTGTCCCCTCCGGGGTGATGACGCGCGTCGAGCGCAGCACCAGTTCAGCGTCGGACACCCGGACCCCTTTCTGTACCGCCGTCGGACGCCCAGGGCATTGACGCCCGAGGAACGGGATATACGGCCACGAAACGGATTTCAACGTTCTGTTGAAGGAGTCTTCACTCCCGGTTCGGTGCCGTCAAGAGGCGTCCGCCCGGCGACGGCGCAGCGACGGGCACCCTGGACGTTTCCACAAAGCGGAATCAGAATTCCAGCAAGCAGAACGTAGCTCCGCACAAGCGGGGAGTCAACCGTCCGCCGGGTAGGCTGCTGTCCCTCCGCCCGCCCCGAAAGGAACGTGCCGTGCCGACGTCGAGCGCCAGCACCCCCGAATCCGCCAAGGTCTCCGGCGGTGGCGGGGTCCAGTCCCTTGAGCGCGCCTTCGACCTGCTGGAACGGATGGCGGACGCGGGTGGCGAGGTCGGCCTCAGCGAGCTGTCCGCGACCAGCGGGCTGCCGCTGCCCACCATCCACCGGCTGATGCGCACGCTGGTCGCCTGCGGCTATGTGCGCCAGCAGCCCAACCGGCGGTACGCGCTCGGCCCCCGGCTCATCCGGCTCGGCGAGTCGGCCTCCCGACTGCTCGGCACCTGGGCGCGGCCGTACCTGGCGCGGCTCGTGGAGGAGACCGGCGAGACCGCGAACATGGCGCTGCTGGACGGCGACGAGATCGTGTACGTGGCGCAGGTGCCGTCCAAGCACTCGATGCGGATGTTCACCGAGGTCGGCCGCCGGGTGCTGCCGCACTCCACCGGCGTCGGCAAGGCGCTGCTGTCGGCGGTGCCGGACGACGAGGTGCGGGCGCTGCTGGGCCGGACCGGGATGCCCGCGGCGACGGACAAGACCATCACCACGCCGGAGGACTTCCTCGACGCGCTGGCGGAGGTGCGCAGCCAGGGGTACGCCGTGGACGACAACGAGCAGGAGATCGGGGTGCGCTGCCTCGCCGTCTGCGTGCCCGACTCCCCGACGGCCGCGGCGATCTCCATCTCGGGTCCGGCGGGCCGGGTGACCGAGGCCGCGACGGAGAAGATCGTGCCGATGCTCCAGCAGGTCGCGGCCGAGCTGTCGCGGTCGCTGGCGAGCTCCGGCGCGTAGGCCCGCGGGTCCGGCCGCTCCGGACCGGGAGTCGGTGATGAGGGAACCCGGCGTACGGGAGCTGTTCGAGGTCATCGCGCACACCGCCCGGCTCCGCGAGGTCGAGCGGCACAACCACGCCACCTTGGAGCGCCGGGAGAGCGTCGCCGAGCACTCCTGGCATCTGGCGCTGGTCTGCTGGCTGCTGCACGCCGAGTTCGAGCGGGAGGCCGGCCGGCCGCTGGACCTGGCGCGGATGATCAAGATGTGTCTGATGCACGACCTGGTGGAGATCGACACCGGTGACCCCTCGGCCTGGAGCGGCGGCGACCGCGGCGAGAAGGCCCGGCGGGAGGAGGCCGTCGCGCTGCGGCGGTTCGGCGCGCTGCCGGGTGACCTGGCGGGCGAGTTCCTGGAGCTGTGGCACGAGTACGAGCGGGGGGACACGGCCGAGGCACGCCTGGTGCGGGGCGTGGACCGGCTCAACCCGGCCCTGATGCGCCTGCTCACCGGGCAGGGCTGGCACGACGTGCCGGTCGGCGCCGAGGAGCTGGACCGGCTCCAGCTGCCCCGTGTGGAGGTGAGCGGGACGCTGACCGCGCTGTACCGGCACATCCGCGAACAGGCTCAGGAGCGGGGGCTGTTCGCGTCGGAGGGCTGATCCGGGCGGGGCAGCAGGCCCCGCGGCGCGGGCTCTCCGAACAGGTCCACCGCCGCCCTGACCTGCCGGAGCGCCCCCGACAGGGCGCTCATCGAGCCGATGGCGCCCGCGAGGAGCAGCAGGGAGCCGCGCAGCCGGGGTATCTCCGGGAAGCCGTCGCGGGCCATGGCGGCGAGCGCCGCCAGTTCCTCCTCCGCTATCGCGCGGTCCGGGAAGTCCGCGCGCACAGCGGCCAGTTCGCGGCGTAAGCGGGACACCGCCGTACGCAGCTCCGCCACCCTCGGGTCCTCTTCACTGCCGGTCACCGGCCTGTGCCCCAAGCTCCGCAAAGCAGCCCTCCCCAGGCATGCCACGCCGTCGTGCGCGGGCCAGTAAACGCCACCCGGCCCGCGGAGCGCCACAGGGCGGGCCGAAATTCGGCCCGCGGAATCCCGGCAGCCGGGCCCCGGTCGGGTATGCAGGACCCATGACGGACAACCAGGGCCCCACCGCGCAGGTCGCCGGTCTCGTACTGGCCGCCGGGGGCGGCAGACGGCTCGGCGGACGACCCAAGGCACTGCTGGAACACCGGGGGCGGCCGCTGGTCGAACACGCGGTGGGGGTGCTGCGGGCGGCCGGGGCCGGACGGATCCATGTCGTGCTGGGGGCGCGCGCCGGCGACGTGCGCGAGTGGGCGGACCTGGCCGGCTGCGTCCTCGTGGACAACCCGGACTGGGAGCGGGGCATGGGCTCCTCGCTGCGCGCCGGACTCGCCGCGCTCGCCCGGACGGACGCACAGGCGGCCCTGGTCCTCCTGGTCGACCAGCCGGGCATCGGCCCCGAGGCGGTGGCGCGGGTCCTCGGGGCGTACGACGGCGAGCACGCGCTGGTCTCGGCGGCGTACGACGGCACGCGCGGGCATCCCGTGCTGTTCGGGGCGGCCCACTGGGCGGGGATCGCCGAGGCCGCCACCGGGGACCGGGGCGCCCGCGCCTATCTGAAGGCCCACGAGGACGCCGTCCGCCTGGTGGAGTGCGCGGATGTGGCGCGGCCGTACGACATCGACACCGAGGCCGACCTGAGCCACCTTGAGTGAACGGGGGTGTCGCCGGCCGGGTCCGTGGCACCCGGCGTCAGCTTGCCTCGACCCGGAGAATCTCGACATCAACAAACCATTGAAGTTCCACAATGAGGAAACTAGTATCCACTGCTCAGAAGCGTCCGGCCGCACAGCGGGCGCGATTCATCCCTTTCGTGCCTCTTGGCACGTGGTGCCACCGCTGAAGGAAGTGACAGCTCATGTCCGCACCAGCGCCGTCCCCGCTGGCCATCGTCGACGCCGACCCCCTGCCCCGGCAGGAAGAGGTCCTCACGGACGCGGCGCTCGCCTTCGTGGCGGAGCTGCACCGGCGGTTCACCCCGCGCCGTGACGAACTCCTGGCCCGCCGGGCCGAGCGCCGCGCCGAGATCGCCCGCACCTCCACGCTCGACTTCCTGCCGGAGACCGCCGCCATCCGCGCGGACGACTCCTGGCGGGTCGCCCCGGCCCCGGCCGCGCTGGACGACCGGCGCGTCGAGATCACCGGCCCCACCGACCGCAAGATGACCATCAACGCGCTCAACTCGGGCGCCAGGGTCTGGCTCGCCGACTTCGAGGACGCCTCCGCGCCCACCTGGGAGAACGTCGTCCTCGGCCAGCTCAACCTGATCGCCGCGTACACCCGCACCATCGACTTCACCGATCCGAAGACCGGGAAGTCGTACGCCCTGCGGCCGAACGAGGAGCTGGCGACCGTCGTCATGCGCCCGCGCGGCTGGCACCTGGACGAGCGGCACCTCGCCGACGCCGACGGCCGCCATGTGCCCGGCGCCTTCGTGGACTTCGGCCTGTACTTCTTCCACAACGCCCGGCGGCTGCTGGACCTCGGCAAGGGCCCGTACTTCTACCTGCCGAAGACCGAGTCGCACCTGGAAGCCCGCCTGTGGAACGACGTGTTCGTGTTCGCGCAGGACTACCTGGGCATCCCGCAGGGCACCATCCGCGCCACCGTGCTGATCGAGACCATCACGGCGGCGTACGAGATGGAGGAGATCCTCTACGAACTGCGCGACCACGCCTCGGGGTTGAACGCGGGACGCTGGGACTACCTGTTCTCCATCGTGAAGAACTTCCGTGACGGCGGGCCCAAGTTCGTCCTGCCGGACCGCAACGCGGTGACGATGACCGCCCCGTTCATGCGCGCCTACACCGAACTCCTCGTGCGCACCTGCCACAAGCGCGGCGCGCACGCCATCGGCGGCATGGCGGCCTTCATCCCCTCCCGCCGGGACGCGGAGGTCAACAAGGTGGCCTTCGAGAAGGTCCGCGCCGACAAGGACCGCGAGGCGAACGACGGTTTCGACGGCTCCTGGGTCGCCCACCCCGACCTGGTGCCCATCGCCATGGAGTCCTTCGACCGGGTCCTCGGCGACAAGCCGAACCAGAAGGACCGGCTGCGCGAGGACGTGCACGTGACGGCCGCCGACCTGATCGCCGTCGACTCGCTGGAGGCGAAGCCGACGTACGCCGGGCTGGTCAACGCCGTGCAGGTGGGCATCCGTTACATCGAGGCGTGGCTGCGCGGCCTCGGCGCGGTCGCCATCTTCAACCTCATGGAGGACGCGGCCACCGCCGAGATCTCCCGCTCCCAGATCTGGCAGTGGATCAACGCGGGCGTCGAGTTCGAGAACGGCGAGAAGGCGACGCCCGAGCTGGCCCGCAAGGTCGCCGCCGAGGAACTCGATCACATCCGCAAGGAGATCGGCGAGGAGGCCTTCGCCGCCGGGCACTGGCAGGAGTCGCACGACCTGCTGCTGCGGGTGTCCCTGGACGAGGACTACGCCGACTTCCTGACCCTGCCGGCGTACGAGCAGCTCAGGGGCTGAGCCCCAGGGGGATGGTCCGGGTGGCTCGGGCTCGCCCCGAGCCGCCCCGCCTTTTCCCGCCCGGTACCCCGCCCGGTTCCCGTCCGCCGTCAGCGCAGGTGGATCGCCCCGTCGTGTTCCACGGCCGGCTTTCCGTGCAGGTCGGGTACCTGTTTCAGCCAGTCCGGGCGGCCCGCGCGGGTGCGGGCGGCGCGGGCGGCGTCCTCGGCGGCGACCTGCTCGCGGCTCGGGAAGTCCGCGGGCAGCCACTCGGCCGACAGCCGCACGCGGGCCAGGAGATAGCCGACGTAGGCGTCCCGTACGTCGTCGGGCGTGGCGAACCCGGCGTCCTCGGCCAGCCACGCGTCCGGCACCTCGGCGACGATCGCCCGCAGCAACTCCTCGGTGACGCGCGGGGCGAGTTCGGCGTCGGCGGTGCGGACGTCGGGGCCGTACGGGCCGAGGGCGTGGTGGCGGAAGTCGTAGCGCTTGCCCGGAGCCGTGGTGTCCCAGCGGTGGTGGAAGACGAGGGCGGCGCCGTGGTCGATGAGCCACAGCCGCGGCGGCACGGTGCCGAGCGTGGGCCACACCATCAGGTTGGAGCTGTGCACGGTGCGGTCGACGTTCACGGTCAGCGCGTCCAGCCACACCACGCGGCCCGCCTCCAGCGGGTCCACCGGGAAGTCGCGGGCCAGCTCCGGGGTGAGGTCGCGGGCGCCCGGCAGGTAGTCCATGCCGAGGTTCACCCCGGCGCTCGCGCTGTGCAGGTCGCGCACCTCCTGGTGCGGCTCCGCGTCGGCGACGGCCGGGTCGAAGTGGACGAGGACCAGCTCCGGGAACCGCAGCCCGAGCGCGCGGGCCAGCTCCCCGACCACCACCTCCGCGACCAGCGCCTTGTGCCCCTGCGCCGAGCCGGTGAACTTCACGACGTACGTGCCCAGGTCGTCGGCCTCGACGATGCCGGGGACCGAGCCGCCGGAGCGCAGGGGTTCGACGTAGCGGGTCGCGGTGACCTCTCTCAGCATCGTTCGCGGCCCCACAGATCGTCTGCCTTGCTTCGCACGGTCGGCTCCGAGGCGGTGCGTCGGACCGGGGCGGCTCCCCGGCCCGACCGATTATCCCCCGCGGCGGCGGATCGCCCGGTGCGGTGTCCGCTCCGGGGAGCGGTTGCGTGACATCCCTCACAGGAAGCCGGCCACTAGGCGGCCCGGATAGTAGACGGCCCTTCGATGACATAGGGGATTTGTCCGTCTCGGGGCCGGCGCGGGCCACTCCACGGGCGACGGCCTCCGGCGGGTGGAGCGGCCGTTCCTACTCGTCCGTCCAGCAGTGCTTTTGACGGTCCGCCGGATGGGGGCAAAGATCGCGATCGTGAAGTCGGCATCTTCGTGGGCGCCTGGCAAGGGTGCCGCGCGGCTACGAGGACGGGTCGTAGCCGGGCTCGTTGCGGTCCTGACCGGCACATGCTGAGACTGGGCGCTCGGCGATCACCGAGCGAGGTTCACACCATGGGCAAGCACCGCAAGACGCAGCACTTCCGGCGAATGGCCATCGGCGCCGTCGCGATCGGCGCGGTGGGCGTGCCGTCCGTCGCCCTGGCCTGCACGGACTGGCCGTCCGGCACGGCCGGGCAGAGCGCGGCCGACCAGAGCGCGGCCGGCCAGAGCGCGGCCACCGCCGCCACCCCCGTCGCACCGGCAAACACCCCCGCGCCCACGGACACGCCCGCGCCCGCCTGGACGGCGATACCCCAGCATCCCGGCACACCCCTGGCGATACCGACGCGGCGGGCGCACCCCCACCACCACGTACTGAAGGCCGCCGGCGCACCGGCCGCCGCCCCGTCGGCCGGCACTCCCCCGGCCGACCAGCCCACGCAGACCGCGCAGACCGCGGCGGCCCCGGCGTCCGCCCCCGCCGCGACGAGCGCCCCCGTGACGACCACGCCGGCCGCCCCCGCGTCCGGCGTCGCCGCGCAGATCGTGCAGCTCGTCAACGCCGAGCGCGCGAAGGCCGGTTGCCGGCCGCTCACCCTGAACGACAAGCTGACCAAGGCCGCGCAGGCGCACAGCGCGGACATGGCGGCCCACCAGAACATGTCGCACACCGGCTCCGACGGCTCCGACCCGGGCACCCGGATCACGCAGGCGGGGTACTCCTGGAGCGCGTACGGCGAGAACGTCGCCTACGGCTACTCCACCGCCGCCGAGGTCATGGCGGGCTGGATGTCCAGCCCCGGTCACCGGGCCAACATCCTCGACTGCGGGTTCCAGGAGATCGGGGTCGGTCTCGCGCAGCCCGGCAGCTACTGGACACAGGACTTCGGCACGGCCCGGTGAGCCGCGGGTACGGCCGGCCGCCGGGCGTACGCCGGGCCTGCCGCCGGCCGTACGACGCGGGTCAGCCGTCGGCGAGCGGGTTGCGCAGCGGCAGATAGCGGGCGTCCGCCCCGTCCGCGCCCGTCCACCGCAGCAGCAGGTTGGTCTTGCCCGGCAGGGTCGGCGAGGCCAGCAGGGCGGGGATCTCCGGCAGGTCGTGCCGGGCGAGTGACCGGCGTACGGCGGGCCAGGGGTCGTACCCGCAGTGGTGCTCGGCCAGCGCGGCGGCGATCTCCATCAGGTGGTTGACCAGCAGGCAGTACACCAGCCGCTGCCAGCCGGCGGCACGCGGCACGTCCGGGAGCAGTTTGACGCCCTCGGCGTCCCGGAACAGCGCCTGCACGGGCGTACCGGCCGCGTCCACCGCGACCAGGGTGTTCTGCAGGTGTGCCTCCAGGACGACGCCGTGCGCGTCGAACGCGGTCAGCGCGGGCGGCACGACCTGGGCCAGGTACGCCTCCCACCAGGCCGCCGGGTCCGCCGCCGCGGTCAGCGGGCTGCCCTCGAAGCCCTCGGCGAGGCCGGCGGCGAGCAGCGGGACGGCGCCCGGCAGCAGATGGGCGCGCAGCCCGTCGCGGACCACCACGGCCAGCTCCTCGTACGCGAAGGCGGCGGTGCGGTGGCCGCGGTCGGCGAGCCAGGCGGCGCTCGTGCCCGTCGCGGCTCCCATCACGGCGAAGGCGCGCGCGGCGGCGGTGTCGGTACGGCGCAGCCGGCGCAGGTCGTGCCGCCAGAGCCGGCGGATGTCGTTGGTGATGCGCACGTCCAGGCTGAACTTGAGGAACAGGTCGGCGCGCGGCTCGTACACCGTGCGGACGGCCGCCGTCGGCCAGGTGTCGAAGGCGGTGGTGCCGAGCCGGACCAGGCGGCCGTCGGCGAAGGCGGGGGCGAGGGTGTCGGCGGCCAGGTCGAGCTGCCAGGGGTGGGCGGGCAGCAGCCGGTAGCCGGGCGGCGCGCTGCCCAGCGCGTCCAGGGCGCGCACGTCGCCCTCCTCGGCGACCTGGTCCGCGCGCACCCCGAGCAGCACCAGCGGGAAGCGGGCGTGCGCCTCGGGGGCGTACGGCAGCCAGGACGCGACCGGGCCGCCGCCGCGCGCCTTGGGGGCCGGGTGGTAGGGGTGGCCGGTGATCAGGGACTGCTCGGAGCGCAGATAGGGGTCGTCGGGCGGGGCCGTGCGGGCGCGGGCGGCGAGCAGCGCGGCGACGGCCTCCCGGCTGTCGATCATCTCGGCGGGCAGGTCGCCGCCGGGCAGCCCGGTGTCCCGGCGCAGTTCCTCGGCGACGAGTTTGACCAGTTCGGGGTGGTCGAGGCGGTGCCAGGCGCCGGCCGCGAACACCTCGGGCTCGGCGGGCCGGCGGCCGGGGCGCACGCGCAGCAGCCGCCCGGTGCCGGGCAGCCGGTGGGCCGGCCGCTCGCCGGGGGCGGCGGGCAGCGGCTCGGCCACCTCCCGGAGCAGGCAGTTGAGCAGGGGGGCGGCCGCATAGGCGTCGGCGAGCCGGCCGGCGGCGGCTGCGGGAGGCTTGGGGTCCACGCGTTCCATTCGTTCTTCGGCGGCGTTCTTCTGGGAGCCGTTCTCTTACGAGCGTCGCACCCGTAGGGGGTGCGTTCTTCGCAAGGGGTCCGGAAGCGATCAGTATGGCTTCGTATCCGGCCATGGCGCCGTCCTGCGACCATGGTGCCGTCTTCCGTACCCGGCCATCGTGCCCCGTACCGGCCGCGACCGAGGAGCCGTCCGTGTCCCAGTCCCCCACCGCCGAGGCCGAGGTCGCCGCGGAGCTGAGGGCCGTACGCCCCGCACTGCTGCCCCGGTACCAGGCCGAGCTGCCCGGCGCCCGCGCGGCCGTGCTGACCCGGCTGTGGCGGGGCCTCGCGCACGAGCCGCTGCCCTGGATCACCGGCCGGACGCGCGGCACGGACGGCCTGGCGCTGCGGCTGCCCGGCGGCCGGACGCTCTACGGGCCGCACGCGGATCCGTACGCCACACACGCGTACGCCGGCGCCGTGCGGCTGGACCGGGAGCGGTACGACGATCCGGCCCGGCTGATGGCTCGGCTGGCGGCCGGTGCCGTGGCGGGGCCGGGTGCCGAGGGGTTCGCGGCGGAGCTGGGGCACAGCGTGGCCTCGCTGGCGCTGTCCCGCGCCGCCGCCGGCCACCCGGCGGACTGGCCGGTGGGGGGCCGCGCGGCCGGAGGTCCGGAGCGGGACTGGGAGTGGGAGCAGCGGGTGGTCGGCGGGCACCCCTTCCATCCCAACTGCCGTTCCCGGCCCGGTCTGTCGGTCGCGGAGCAGCTGGCGTACGCCCCGGAGCACCGGCCCGTGGTACGACTCGGCACGCTGCCGGTGCCGGCCACCGAGTGCCTGGTGACCGGCGCCTGGCCCGAGGAACTGCGGGACGGAGGGCGGCTGTTGGTGCCGGTGCACCCGTGGCAGGCGGCGCATGTGCTCAAGCGGTCGTACGACGACTGGTGCGCGGCCCATCCGCTGATGTCCCTGCGGACGCTGGCCGTGCCCGGCGGGCCCCATGTGAAGACGGCGCTGAGCGCCCGGCTGACCTCCTCGGTGCGGGACATCTCGCCGTACTCGGTCGAGGCGGCGGCGGTGCTGTCCGACTTCGCTGCCGAACTGGCCGGGTACACCGGAGGGTTGCTGCATGTCACCCGCACCCTGGGGGCGGTCGCCGCGGGGAGTTCCGACCTGGCCGCGCTGCTGCGGGAGTCGCCCGAGGGGTACGCGGGGCCGGGCGAGCGGGTCCTGCCGGTGGCCGCGCTCGCCACCACGCGGCTGCCCCACAACCCCGAGTGGCTGGCCGCGTTCACCCGGCTCGCGCTCACCGTGGGGCTGCGGCTGCTCGATCTCGGGGTGGCCCTGGAGGCGCACGGGCAGAACCTCCTGGTGGTGCTGGGCGCCGACGGGGCACCGCGGCGGCTGGTCTACCGGGATCTGGCCGACATCCGGATCAGTCCGGCCCGCCTCGCCCGGCACGGCATCGCGCCGCCGCCGGTGGCCGGACGGCTGGTAACGGACGACGAAACCGCCCTGCGCCGCAAGCTGTTCGGCTCCCTGGTGGCGGGCGCGCTGGCCTCGGTGGCGGGCTCCGGTCCGGCGCTCGGAGCGGCGCTGGCGGCGGTCGTACCGGAACTGCCGGACACGCCCGATCTCGCGGCGCTGCGCCAAGGCCCGGTGCCCGCCAAGGCGTTGACGCTGATGCGGCTGTCGCCGGGGACACCGGGCGACCAGTGGACGACCCTGCCCCACCCGCTCGTTTTGGAGCCCGGCACGGTTGATCAATAGGATCCGTCGATGATCAGAAGACAACGGCTGGCGGTAGGAGTGTGCGCTCTGCTCGCCGCCCTGACGGCCGGGCTCGCGTTCCCGACCGCGGCGTCCGCCGACGAGACGGAGCAGGCCGCTCCGAAGGTCGAACTGGTGCTGGACGTCAGCGGATCCATGCGGACCCGTGACATCGACGGCGGCACCCGGATGGCGGCGGCGAAGCAGGCGTTCGACGACGTGCTCGACGCCACCCCGCAGGACGTGGAACTCGGCATCCGCACCCTCGGCGCCAACTACCCCGGAAACGACCGCAAGGAAGGCTGCAAGGACACCGCGCGGCTGTACCCGGTCGGCCCGCTGGACCGGACCGAGGCGAAGACCGCGGTGGCCACGCTCCAGCCCACCGGCTGGACGCCGATCGGGCCCGCGCTGCTGAAGGCGGCGGACGACCTCAAGGGTGGCTCCGGTACCCGCCGGATCGTGCTGATCAGCGACGGCGAGGACACCTGTCAGCCGCTGGACCCGTGCGAGGTGGCCCGCGAGATAGCCGCCAAGGGCATCGGCCTGACCATCGACACGCTCGGCCTGGTGCCCGACTCCAAGACCCGCGACCAGCTCAGCTGCATCGCGGACGCCACCGGCGGCACGTACACCTCCGTGCAGCACAAGGAGGAACTGACCGACCGGGTGGGCCAGTTGGTGCACCGGGCGGCCGATCCGGTGGTGACGCCGGTGGCCACCACGGGCGCCGGGCAGTGCGCGAGCGCGCCGACCCTGAAGTCCGGCCTGTACACCGACCGCGCGGCCTTCGGGCAGCAGCGCTGGTACAAGGTCGACGTCCAGCCCGGCCAGGAGCTGCGCGCCTCGGTGAGCGTCGCGGACGACCGGGCGGTGAACCCCTCCTACGGGGTGCTGCTGCGGGCGGTGACCCTCAAGGGGCGGGAGATCGTGCGCGGTGAGGCGGCCGGCACCGGGCGCACCGACATGATCTCCACCGGGCTGCGCTACCCGAAGCCGTCGAGCGACGACGACAACGCGCCGGCGGAGACGGTGTGCCTGGAGGTCGCGCACTCCTTCTCGGCGCCCGCGGGCGTGAAGAGTACGCCGGGTCTGCCGCTGGAGCTGACCGTGGACGTGGTGAACGGTCCCCACCAGGCGCACGACGTGGCCTCGTTCGGGCTCGGGCGCGGCTGGTGGCTGCTGGGCACGCTGGTGCTCGTCGGCTTCGTCGCGGGTGTGGTGTGGGGCTGGCTGTCGCGCTGGCGGATCGCGATCTGGAGGACGAACTGATGCGGGCCGTACGCGTATTGAGCGCTCTGGGCACGACGCTGCTGGCCCTCGGGCTGGCCGCGGGACCGGCCGCCGCCGACTCCTCGCCCTCCCCCAGCGCCTCCGACGGCTCCGGTAACTCGGCGCCCACGCAGGCGGGCACGTCCTTCCGCACCGCGACGGAACTCCAGCAGGGGCAGCGGGCCACGGCCTCCGGGTCCACCGGTGACTACCTGTACTGGTCGTTCCCGGCGGACACCGGGCAGCGGCCGACGGTCAGGGCGACCGTGAAGCTGCCGCAGACGCACGGCGCCGAGACCTGGCAGCTCGATGTGTTCGACGGTCTGCGCCGCCACCAGTCCTGCCAGTACGGCGCCTCGTCACGTACCGCGGAACAAGGCGCCGGCTCGGTCGAGTTGGCCTGTGTGCTGCGTACCGTGCGCGGCTGGGCGGAGCCGTGGTCCAACGACCCGCTGCCCGGCACGTACTACGTCCGGCTGACGGTCGTGGACCTCGGCGCGGCGGATCTCGGTCAACCGGTGAACGCGCAGGTCCAGGTGGACTCCAAGGACATCGGCGGCTCCTCGGCCGTCGACGGCTCCCTGGGCAAGCCGCTCGTCCCCGGCATCGCGGTCAAGTCCGAGGCGCAGGGCGACGATTCCAGGACCGCCGTGCTCTCCAGCTTCGGCTCCCGTGACGGCTGGTCCTCCGGCTGGTGGTCCGACCGCTGGGTGTGGACGGGCATCGGCGCGGTGCTCGCGGCGCTGGCCGGCATCGGCGGGTACGCGCTGACGCGGGGGCACGGGCGGCCGCCGACCGTCTGACCTCGCGGTAGCGCCGTAGCGCCGTAGCGGAGCCTCAGCGCCTTGCCGTCTCGGCGTCTCGGTGCCTCGGCATCTCGCTGCCTCGGCGTCTCGCCGGCTCGGCGTCTGGCTGTGGAGAAGGGCCCGCCCGCGTGGCGGGCCTTTTTCCTGCCCTCGTTCCCGGCCCCGGCCCTTGCCCCGGCCTATCGCGTCGGCTTCTCGCCCCCGCCGCCCGCCGCAGCCGATAACTTGGCGGCATGTCCGCGTTCATACAACAGCTTCCGGCGCTCGTCGGGGTCGTCATCGGGGCCATCGGCTCGTACCTGGCCATCGCCCGCGGCGACCGCATCCGCTTCCACCGCGAGCGGTCGGCCCGCTGGGAGGAGCGGCGGCTGGCGATCTACGCCGAGTACGCGAGGGCGCTCAAGCAGTCCGTCACCCTGGCCTACCGGATCGCGGCCCACCTGGGCATCGACCCGCATCCGCACCCGCTGTCCCCCGAGGAGGCCGCCTCCCAGCTGGCGGAGGCGACCGATGCCCGCGACCCCGCCGGGGAGGCGCTGCTCATGCTCGGCAGCACCGGCGTGGTGGACAAGGCCCGCGAGTGGGTCGTCGCGGTGATGGACATGGAGCGGTTCCTGCGCGACGGCACCCACGAACCCGAGACCTGGGCGACCTTGATGACGCGGCAGCGCGCCGCACGCGAGGCGTACTACGCGGCCGTCCGGCGCGACCTCGGGCTGCCGCCCGGCCACTCGGCCGAATGGAGCCTGCCGGCATCCTCGTGAACCCACCGGCGCCGACCGGGAGTTCCCTCACCCCTCCCGCAGCGCCTTCGCCACCGGCCCCTCGCCCTCCACCGTGACATCGCCCGCGCGCAGGGCCGCCGGAAGGGGAAGGGCGCCGCGGGCGACGGCCTCGGAGACCGGGGTCGTCAGGGTGAGGCGCGCGTCCGCGGGAGTGGGCGCGGGGCCGTCGCCGTACACCGGCACCGCGTCCGCCGGCTCCAGGCCCGCCCGGACATGGAACTCGCCCTCCTCCAGGCGGACTTCGACCAGCCCCTGCACGCCGAGACCTTCCAGCGCGCGCAGCACCGGCAGCGCGAACCAGTGGGCGCGGACCGCGTCCGTCGGGCGCCGCTCGCCGAGTTCGGCCTCGCCCCAGGCGCCGAACGCCTGGAGGACCGGCAGCAACGCGCGCCCCCGCGCGGTGAGTTCGTAGACCGTGGCCGCGCCGGGCGGCGGCAGCCGGCGCTTGCCGGCCAGGCCGTCGCGTTCCATGTCCCGCAGCCGGGAGGCGAGGACGTCGGTGCTCACACCGGGCAGATCCGCGTGCAGATCGGTGTAGCGACGCGGGCCGGCGAGCAGTTCCCGGACGATCAGCAGGGTCCAGCGGTCCCCGACGAGGTCGAGCGCGCGGGCCGCGGAGCAGTACTGGTCGTAGCTTCGGCGAGGTGGCATGCGACGCAGTCTAGACACCTTGTTGGACTTTCCAAGCTCCCGCTTGGTAAAACCAAGCAACACGAGTTCCGGGAGGGACGCATGGAGTTCCGGCAGTCGAACAAGCTCAGCGAGGTCTGTTACGAGATCCGCGGCCCGGTGATCGAGCACGCCGACGCGCTGGAGGAGGCGGGCCACAGCGTGCTGCGCCTGAACACCGGCAACCCCGCGGCCTTCGGCTTCGAGGCGCCGGAGGAGATCCTCCAGGACATGATCCGGATGCTGCCGCGGGCCCACGGCTACACGGACTCCCGCGGTGTGCTCTCCGCCCGCCGCGCCGTCGCCCAGCGCTACCAGCACCTGGGCCTCGAAGTCGACGTGGACGACGTGTACTTGGGCAACGGCGTCTCGGAGCTGGTCTCCATGGCCGTACAGGCGCTCGTCGAGGACGGCGACGAAATCCTCATCCCCGCGCCGGACTTCCCGCTGTGGACGGCGGTGACCACGCTGGCGGGCGGCAAGGCCGTGCACTACCTGTGCGACGAGGGGGCCGACTGGAACCCGGACCTCGCCGACATGGCCGCGAAGATCACGGACCGCACCAAGGCCGTGGTCATCATCAACCCCAACAACCCGACGGGCGCGGTGTATCCGAAGGAGGTCGTGGAGGGCATCCTGGACCTCGCCCGCCGGCACGGCCTGATGGTGTTCGCGGACGAGATCTACGACCAGATCCTCTACGACGACGCCGTGCACCACTCGGCCGCCGCCCTCGCCCCCGACCTGGTCGTCCTCACCTTCTGCGGGCTGTCCAAGACGTACCGCGTAGCGGGCTTCCGCTCCGGCTGGCTGGTCGTCACCGGTCCCCGGCAGCACGCGAAGGACTACCTGGAGGGGCTGACCATGCTCGCCTCCATGCGGCTGTGCGCCAACGCGCCCGCGCAGTACGCCATCCAGGCCGCGCTCGGCGGCCGCCAGTCGATCCGCGAACTCACCCTGCCCGGCGGACGGTTGTACGAGCAGCGCACGGTGGCCTGGGAGAAGCTCAACGAGATCCCCGGCGTCTCCTGCGTCAAGCCCAGGGGCGCCCTGTACGCCTTCCCGCGCCTCGACCCCAAGGTGCACCGCATCCACGACGACGAGAAGTTCGTCCTGGACCTGCTGCTGCGCGAGAAGATCCAGGTCGTCCAGGGCACCGGCTTCAACTGGCCCTCACCCGACCACTTCCGCATCCTCACCCTCCCCCAGGCCGACGACCTGGAGGCGGCGATCGGCCGGATCGGGCGGTTCCTCGGGGGGTACCGGCAGTAGGGGGCCGCGCGCTACGGCAGGCGCGGTCACACGCCGCACCACTGACCGGTGGCCGCCGTGCGCACATCGGCGGCCAGCACGTCCGGGTCGGTGTGCCACAGCAGCACGGAGACGCCGAGCGCGCCCGTGGTGCCGGTGTGGGTCTGCCGGGCGGCACGGCGGACGTGCACGAGCCGTTTGCTCGTCGTCTCGGGGGTGTGCCGGTAGCGCTCGCCCGGCATGACGGGGATCCACACCCAGGCGGCCTGCGTGCCCGTGGGGCGCGGGACGGGGACGGGCAGGTCGGCCTGGAGGGCGAGGTTGGCCTCCTCCAGGTTCAACCCCGCGTGCAGGCGGGCGAGTTCGGAGACCATCGCGCCGGGGGCGCGCCCGGCGACCTCCACGACGACCAGCTCGCCCTCGCCGTCGACGGCGAACTCGGTGTGCACCACGAAGGCACCCTCGGCACCGAGGGCGGCGACCACCGCTCGGTTCAAGTCATGCGCGCGACGGGACAGTTCGCTGTCGTACGGCACGGTCCAGCCACCCAGCCTGCGGCCCTCGGGCAGGTCGAGCAGGGGGCCGAGGTACGCGCCGGTCTGGACCGGAGTGGGCACACCGTCGCGGACCAGGGTGTTGACATGGTGGAAGGTGCCGTCGAGGAACTCCTCGACCTGCCAGCCCTGTTCGCCCCGGTGCCCGGCGAGCCAGTCGCGCAGCCCGGACTCCGTGCGGAGGATCGCGACGCCGCGCGAGTTGGCCTCCCGGCGGGGCTTGGCGACGGCCGGCAGACCGATGGTGCCGGTGACGAGCGCGGTGCCGGGCTCCGGGTCCGGTACCCCCTCGGCGAGGGCGAGGAAGCGCGGCACGCGCACGCCGGCCGCGGCGAGGCGCTGCTTCATCAGCACCTTGTCGATGTAGTGCGCGGGGCGGGCCGGGTGCCGCGCGGGCAGGCCGAACTCGGCGCGCAGCTCGGCGCAGGAGATGAGGCAGTACTCGTCGTTGGTGACGATCTGCACCGCCCGGTTCCCGGCGAGGCGCCGGATCTCCGTGGCCCAGGTGTCGCGCGGCGCCCGGTGGACGGCCGGCGCCGCGCCCGGCGCGTCCTCGCGCAGCACCGGGTCGGCCTCGCCGTCGGCGTCGGTGAGGACGACGGTCTCCCAGCGTGCCGGGTCGAAGGTGGCCGCCGGGTCGGTGGTGAGCGGCTGCCGGGAGTGCAGGAGCACCGCCAGGGGGCGCGGGGCGGCGGTGTCCACCGGACGGGGGGCGGGGGAAGAGGTCATGATCGGCCTGTCGGGTCGGCGCCGTCACGGGCGGTCGGGGTGCGGGCGGCGGTCATGGGCGGTCCGGCGTCGGGGTGCCGCGCGGGGCGGCGCGGGCGGGTGCCGCTCGTCGCCGTAACGGGGTGCGGCGGGCCCGCCGGGGCCGGGGAACGGAGCGCCGTGGGAGCCCTCCGGCGGGAGCCGTACCGAGCCCCCCCGAAGGGGCCTGCGGTCATGCGGTCGCCGTCGATGATTCCCCCCTGAGCCCGCGGGCCCGTCGAGACGCACGGGCTTCGGCTGTCATCTCCGGGGAGTCAATCACCGCGGGTCCGACCGGGGCAAGCGGTTCCGGCGGCACCCGGTGAAACGCGCTCCCCGTCGCGAGGGACCATCTGGCGCAGTCCGTCCTGCGGCGGCCGGGCCCCCGTGACACGGTGCTGCCAGACGAGCGGGAAGGCGCGGGGATGGGTGACCTCTTTCTCGTCCGGCACGGTGAGACCGAGTGGTCGCGGTCCGGACGGCACACCGGCTGGACCGACGTGCCCCTGACCGAACACGGCCGGCAGGAGGCGCGCCGGCTGGTGCCGCTGATCCGCTCGCACCGCATCGGCGCCGCCTTCGTCAGCCCCCTGCGGCGCGCCCGCGAGACCGCCGAGCTGATCGGCGTACCCGACGCGCGCGTCGACGCCGACCTGCGCGAATGGGACTACGGCGGCTACGAGGGCGTCACCACGGCGGATATCCAGCGCACCCGCCCCGGCTGGTTCCTGTTCACCGACGGCGTCGCACCGGGCCCGCCCGGCCATCCCGGCGAGAGCCCGGAACAGGTCGGCGAGCGCGCCGACCGGGTGCTGGCCAAGGTCGACGCGGCCCTGTGCGACACCGAGGGCGTGGTGCTGCTCGTCGCCCACGGCCACTTCCTGCGCGTCCTGACCGCCCGCCACCTGGGCCTGCCCGCCCGCCACGGCGCCCTCTTCCAACTCGCCACCGGCACGCTGTGCCGCCTCGGCACGGAGCATGGCCGGCCGGTGATCGCGGGCTGGAACATCCGGCCGAGCTGAGGGGTACGGCCGTCATCGCGCCTGTTGTCAGACCCTCGTCCTACGCTTCCCTCCGAGCCGCCGAACCCGCGGCCCGCCCCGGCGACACCCGGAGGGAGCACATCGTGAGCCGAGAGCCGACCGCCGCCCAGCGGCGGGTGATCGACGCCGCCGACCCGGTCACCGGCCGACTGCGCGGCACCGAGGCGCAGTTGACGGCGCTGGTGCGGCGGGGCCTCGCCTTCCGCCACCCGCGCCCGCCGCACGACCACTTCCTGACCCCGGCGGGACAGCGGGTACGGGAGGCGCCGGCCGAGTCCCCGGCGCGGCCGGTGGCCAGCGCCGGGAGCGAGGTGTTCGCCGCCCGCGCCGGCGGGCCCGAGGAGGCGGCTCCCGCCTCGGACGCGGTACGCCTGCGTGAGGTGCGCGGCGCCTGGCAGGGCCTGCTGGAGCTGCGCCGGATGACCAACCCGGACGGCTCGGTGGAGCGTCCGTGCGACTGGGAGCGCGGCCATCTGGTGCGGGCCGCCGCCCTCGCCCTGGAGGCGGCCGGACACCGCCCGGAGACGGCGTCCGCCCCCGGCTACCGGGTGCGTGAGACCCCGCAGCCGGAGGCGGTCGCCGTGTACGCGCCGGACGCGGCGGCCCTGTCGGCCTGCGCCAACACGCTGGAGCGGGCCGGGTGGCAGCCGGGCGAGTACACCGAGCCGCGGACCCGGACCCGCTATCTGCTGGCGTCCCCGCGCCGTACCTGACCCGCGGGCGGCCTCCGCACCGCGCGTGGAAGGATCGGCGGTCAGACAGCGCCGCCGTACCGGAGCAAGAGGGAACAGCCGTGAGCGAACCGTTTTCCGTCCGTGTCACCGTCCGCGGGTACGAGACCGATGTCCAGGGCCACCTGAATCAGGCCGTGTACCTGAACTACGCCGAGCATGCCCGCTGGTCGCTGCTCCAGGCCGCCGGCATCGGCCAGACCGCCCTGGTGCGCACCGGCGTCGGCCCCGTGGTCCTGGAGACGACCATCCGCTACCTGCGCGAACTCCTCGCCGGCGACGAGCTGGACGTCACCTGCGCCTTCGAGTGGACCGCCGGCAAGACCTTCAAGGTCCACCAGCAGCTGCGCAAGACCGACGGCACCCTGGCCGCCGAAGTCACGGGCGTCGGCGGCCTCCTGGACCTGAAGGCACGCAAGCTGGTCGCCGACCCCGCCAAAATCTTCAGGGAACTCGCCAGCGATCCGGCGCTGTTCGGCCTGTGACCCACCGGACCACCACGCCCGGTATGGGGCGCGGCGACCGCCGCACCCCGTGCCGGAGGCGTCAGTGTGCCGACGCCAGCTCCTCCCCCGCCTCCATCGGATGTGTGACGTCCTGTGCGTCGCGGCTCCGGCCGAGGTGGTTGAAGACCAGGTTGAGCAGGACCGCCGTGACGCAGCCCGTGGAGATTCCCGAGTCCAGGACGATCCGGGCGGTGGCCGGGAAGGCGTGGTAGAAGTCCGGCGCGGTGATCGGCACGATGCCGACGGCCAGGGAGACCGCGACGATCAGGACGTTGTTGTCCTTGTCCAGACCGGCGCGTACCAGGGTCTGGATGCCGCTCGCGGCGACCGAGCCGAACAGGACGACGCCCGCGCCGCCGAGGACGGGGCGGGGTACGACGGCGATCAGGGAGGCCGCCGCCGGGCACAGGCCCATCAGGACGAGGAAGCCGCCGCCGAAGGCCACGACGAAGCGGCTGCGGATGCGGGTCATGGCGACCAGGCCGATGTTCTGGGCGAAGGCGCTGCACATGAAGCCGTTGAAGAGGGGGCTGAGGGCGGAGCCCAGGGTGTCGGCGCGCAGGCCGGCCGCGATGGTCCGCTCGTCGGAGGGCCGCTCCAGGATCTCGCCGAGGGCCAGCATGTCGGCGGTGGACTCCGTCATCGAGACCACCATCACCACGCACATCGACAGGATCGCGGCGATGTGGAACTGCGGGGCGCCGAAGTGGAACGGGGTCGGGAAGCCGACCAGATCGGCCGCCGCGACCGGGGAGAAGTCGGTGGCCCCGAACGGTATCGCGATCAGCGTGCCGGCGATCAGGCCGAGCAGTACGGCGATCTGCTTGAGGAACCCGCGGGTGAAGCGGCGCAGCAGCAGGACGATCAGCAGGGTGATGCCGGCCAGGGTGAGGTTGGTGGTGGAGCCGTAGTCGTGGGCCGACGGGTCGGGGCCCTGGGCCCAGCCGAAGGCGACCGGGAGCAGGGAGACCCCGATCAGGGTGATGACCGAACCGGTGACGACCGGCGGGAAGAAGCGGACGGCCTTGCAGAACACCGGCGCGGCGAGGAAGCCGAGGAATCCGGCGACCATGACCGCGCCGAAGATCATCGGCAGCGCGTCGGACTTGTCCTTGGCGGAGGCGATGATCGCCGTCATGGGGGCGACACCGGCGAAGGTGACGCCGTTGACGAAGGGCAGCCGGGCGCCGATCTTCCAGAAACCGAGGGTCTGGAGGAACGTGGCGAGCCCCGCGGTGAACAGGCAGGCGCCGGTGAGGAAGGTGAGGCCGGTGCCGGACAGACCGGCGGCCGCGCCGACGATCAGGGGCGGGGCGACGACCCCCGCGTACATGGCGGCCACATGCTGGAGGCCGCTGGTCGCCATCTTCAGGGCGGGGAGTTTCTCGTCCACCGGGTGGACGGGGACTGGCGCTGCTTCGGCGGGTTGGGCGGACACGGCGGGCTCCTCCGGTCGGTTAAGACACGCCGGCTGTGGACGTGGGTTTCAGGGAGGTGGTGCGCGACGGTCGTGCGGGACCGGGGGGACCCCGTGGGGTCGTGAACGGGACCGGTAAGGGTCGTGATCGGGAACCGTTCCGGGGCGCGCACGCTCGCGCGCGCCCCGGAGCCGGCCGCCGTGGGCCCCGCTCGGGTCCACGGCTGCCGACCGGGAGCCGTCCCTCCCGGCCGGAGTCGGGGGGCTCAGCCCTGGGCGGCGAGCTGCGCGAGGCGCCGGGCCTCGTCGCGGGTGGCGCGGGCGACGGCGTCCTCGTCGACGGTCAGCAGGCGGCCGTCCTCGACGATCTGGCGACCGTTCACGAACGACGCGGTGACCGGGGCGGCCGCGCCGAAGACCAGCGCGGTCACCGGATCGGCGATGGAGGCGTGGGCCAGCGTGTCCAGCTTCCACAGCACCACGTCGGCCAGCTTGCCCGCCTCCAGCGAGCCGGTCTCGGCGGCCCGGCCGAGCACGCGGGCGCCCCCGTGGGTGCCGAGCCGCAGCGCCTGGCGGGCGTTCAGCGCCGCCTCCTTGTGGGCGCCGAGCCGGTTGATGAGCAGCGCGTTGCGCAGCTCGGTGTGGAGTTCGCCGGACTCGTTGGAGGCGGTGCCGTCGACGCCGAGGCCCACCGGGACGCCGGCGGCGAGCATGTCCGGGACCCGTGCGATGCCCGCGGCGAGCCGGGCGTTGGACGAGGGGCAGTGGGCCACACCGGTCCTGGTGCGGGCGAAGGCCGCGATGTCGGAGTCGTTCATGTGGACGCAGTGCGCCATCCACACGTCCTCGCCCAGCCAGCCCGTGGACTCGAAGTAGTCGGTGGGGCCCATGCCGAACAGCTCGTGGCAGAACTTCTCCTCCTCCACGGTCTCCGAGCCGTGCGTGTGCAGCCGTACCCCCAGTCGGCGGGCCAACTCGGCTGCGTTGCGCAAGAGTTCGGTGGAGACGGAGAAGGGGGAGCAGGGGGCCACGGCGACCTGGGTCATGGCGTCGAAGGAGGGGTCGTGGTGCTCCTTGACGGTGGCCTCGGTCGCGGCGAGCGCGCCGTCCAGGCTCTCCACGGCGAAGTCCGGGGGCAGTCCGCCGTCCGACTCGCCGCGGTCCATGGAGCCGCGGGCGAGGGTGAAGCGGACGCCCGTCTCGCGGGCGGCGCGGATGATCGCGCCGGACAGGTCGCCGGTGCCGCGCGGGTAGACGTAGTGGTGGTCCATGGCGGTGGTGACGCCGCCGCGGGCCATCATGGCGAGCGAGCCCTGCGCCGCGGTGTAGGCCATGGGCTCGTCGATGCGCGCCCAGATCGGATAGAGCGCGACCAGCCAGTCGAACAGGTTGTGGTCGGTGGCCAGGCCGCGGGTGATCCACTGGTAGAAGTGGTGGTGGGTGTTGATCAGGCCGGGGGTCGCGAGATGTCCCCTCGCGTCGATCCGGCGGACCACGTTCTCCAGGTTCTCGGGGGCCGACCCCGCGCCGAGCGCCTCGATGCGGTTGCCGGCGAGTACCAGGTACCCGGAGGCGTACTCGGTGTCGTCGGCGTCGACGGTCGCGATCGAACAGTTCTCGATGACGATGCGCTGGGCTGCTGCCATGTTTCGTCCTTTTCGCTCAGCGGACTTCTGTGGGGAGGGCACGGCAGGACCCTGGGGAGATTTGAGTGCCGCGGCCGGGCTCCGGTGGGGTGGTACCCCGGCCGCGGGTGCCGAAAAGGAGGTCGATCGGAGTGCGGGGGAAATCAGAGGTTGGTGAGGTCCACCGGGATCCGCGGCTCGCAGCCGTCCCGCAGGACGGTCGCCTCGATCAGGCCGTAGGGCCGGTCGGCGGCGTAGTAGACCTCGTTGTCGTTCTTGAGCCCGAACGGCTCCAGGTCGACCAGGAAGTGGTGCTTGTTGGGCAGTGAGAAGCGGACCTCGTCGATCTCGCTCCGGTTGTTGATGATGCGCGCGCCCATCTGGTACATGGTCTGCTGGAGGGAGAGCGAGTAGGTCTCCGCGAAGGCCTGGAGCATGTGCTTCTTGACCTGCTCGTACGACTTCTCCCAGTGCGGCATCTTCTGCTCGTCGTCGGTCCAGTTGAACCGCCAGCGGCCGGAGACGGAGGTCGCCAGGATGCGGTCGTGGGCCTCCTGGAGGGTCGTGTACTTGTCCTTGACGTAGCCCCAGAACTCGGAGTTGGTCGAGTTCATGACGGTCAGGTCCTTGAGGCCGGAGACGACCTCCCAGGACGAGCCGTCGTAGGTGATCTGGGTCAGCCGGGTCTCCTGGCCCTTGCGGACGAAGGAGTGCTTGACCTCGTCCGCGCCGATGAACCTGGAGCTGGCGTCGGAGGTGGCGATCCGCTCCCAGGCGTACTCCTCGATCCGGATCCGGGCGCGGTGGATCGGCTCCTGCGAGGTGACGAAGTGGCGGGCGAGGTGGATGCCGAACTGCTCGGCGGACTCGATGCCGTACTCCTTGGCGAACGCGAACACCGTGTTCTTGGTGGTGTCGGTCGGCAGCACGTGGGCGTTGGAGCCGGAGTAGTGGACGTCCTCCATGTCGCCGCTCAGCGCCACGGAGACATTGAGGTCCTTGATGTGATGGGTGGCGCCGTCCCGCGTGATCTTGACGACTCGGTTCTCTGCCTTGCCGTACTGGTTCTGGCCCAGGATCACAGGGCGGGCAGGGCGGGAATTGACGGTCATGTAGCTAGCTCCCTCGGTAAACGGAGTAGCCGAACGGGTTGAGCAGCAGCGGTACGTGGTAGTGCTCGCCCGGTACGACGGCGAAGGTGATCGCCACTTCCGGGAAGAACACGGCCGGTCCGCTGTCCCGATTCGCGGGGGCGTCCTGCTGCGCATCGGCTTGCTGGTTCGCAGATTGCTCGCGGAAGTACGGCTCCACGGCGAAGTCGAGCCGTACCTGGGTGGTACCCGCCGGTGGGGCCGGCAGATCCTTGCACCGGCCGTCGGCATCGGTCGCGGAGCCGCCGAGCGATCGCCAGTCCGCGTCCCCGCCCGAGCGGGCGGAGAGGTGGACGGCGACGCCCTCGGCGGGGCGGCCGATCGAGGTGTCCAGGATGTGCGTGGACACGGAGGCGGTGGTGCTGGTGCTCATGGGTCAGGCGTCCTCTTCGACGAGTCGGGCCAGTCGGATGCGGTTGATCTTCCCCAGCTCGGCGCGGACGATCTCCCGCTCCCGCTCCGGCGCGTTGCCGATCCGCTCCTTGACCGCGTCCCGCATCCGCTCGCCGGTCAGACCGGTGGCGCAGATGAGGAAGACGTGCCCGAACTTCTCCTGGTAGGCCAGGTTGAGTTCGAGCATCTCGGCCTTGAGCTCCTCGGACGCGCCGGCCATGCCGCGCTGCTCGCGGGCCGAAGCCGGGTCGCCCGGCCGGGGCCGCCCGATCGGCGGGTGCCCGGCCATCGCCTCCGCCAGATCGGCGGCGGTCAGCTCGGCCAGGGCGGCGTCGCCGGCGGCGTAGAGCTCGTCGGCGGTGGCGTAGGGGCGGGCGGCGGTCAGCCGTCGTGCCCATGCCGTGGAGGCGCACGCCTCGTGGAGGGCGGCGAAGGCCGCCCGCTCCTCCAGGTCGTTGAACCGGGCCAGACCCGGGGGCGTGGAAGTCGACGTCACGGGAGCCTCCGTGGCCGGATTCGGCCTTCGTGCTGAACGGGCTGCCGATAGCTAACGCCCCCGGAAACGCCGCGTCAACACTTTGTTGAAAATTCCGCGTTACGAGCCGTTACAAGCCTCGACACCTCCCAGGGCGCGCCTCAGCTGCCCTTCTCCCGGTTCAGGTAGTTGTAGACCGTGAAGCGGCTGACGCCCAGCGCGCTCGCCACGGTCTCCACCCCGTGCCGCACGGCGAAGGCGCCCCGCGCCTCCAGTATCCGCACGACCTCCTGTTTGGCCTTGCGGTCCAGGTCGGACAGCGGCCGGCCCTCGCGGCGCTCCATGGCGGCGAGGATGTGATCGAGGGAGTCGGCGAGCTGGGGCAGGCGTACGGCGACCACGTCGGCGCCCTCCCAGGCGAGCACGACGTCCTCGGGGCCGGCCTCGTCGGCCGGCACCATCACCCCGCCCATGGCGTCGACCAGCGGTTTCACGGCCGCGATGAAGGGCTCCTCCCCGGTCATCTACCACCCTCCCCGGTCTCGCCGCCGCTGCCGTCGCCCAGCACGTTGACCTGGAGCGAGATCCGGGTGGCGCCCGCCGCGAGGCTCCGGCGCAGCAGCGCGTCCACCGCGGTGAGCACGTGCTCGGCGCCGCCCTCGGCGGTGTTGCCGAACGGGCCGACGTCCACGGCGTCCAGGGCCGCGGTCTCGATGACCTCCCGCGCCGCCAGGGCGTGCGCGGGGGCTTCTTCCAGGTCGAAGGGTTCGGTCGTGAACTCCACTCTCAATCGCACGCGCACAACCTAACGCGCGGTACGCGCCGTGGGGTGCCCCAGCGGGGAACGGTGGGCGGACCCCCTTGACAAGCGGCGACACACGACGGCAATCTTCCAATACGCAGAAACAAACTTCCGTAATGCGGAATACCTACCACGGAAGGGAGCGCGGCCCGACATGCCAGGTTTCGACTGGGGCACAGCCGCAGACCAGCGCTTCAACGTCAACCTGTCGATCCTCTTCACGGAACTCCCGCTCCTGGAGCGCCCCGCGGCAGCCGCCGCGGCCGGCTTCACCGCGGTCGAGCTGTGGTGGCCCTGGGTCGACTCCCCCACTCCCCCGCGGTCCGAGCTGGACGCCCTGAAACGGGCGATCGAGGACGCGGGCGTACGACTGACCGGACTGAACTTCTACGCCGGACAGCTGCCGGGCCCGGACCGCGGCGCGCTGTCCGTCCCCGGCGAGGAGTCCGAGCGGTTCCGCGCCAATATCGACGTGACCGCGGACTTCGCCGCGTCCCTCGGCTGCACCGCGCTCAACGCGCTCTACGGCAACCGGGTCGACGGGGTGGACCCAGCCGAGCAGGACGCGCTCGCCCTGGAGAACCTGGTCCTCGCGGCCCGCGCCGCCGACCGGATCGGCGCGACGCTGCTGATCGAGGCGCTGAACGCGCCCGAGTCGCCGCGCTACCCGCTGGTGTCGGCGCCGGCCGCGGTGGAGGTCGTCGACCGGGTCAACGCGGCGACGGGCCTCGGGAACGCGTCGTTCCTGATGGACCTGTACCACCTGGCCATGAACGGCGAGGACCTGCCCGCGGTGATCGACCGGTACGCCGGGAAGACCGGCCATGTCCAGATCGCCGACAGTCCGGGCCGCGGCGCCCCCGGCACGGGCTCGCTCCCGCTGGCGGAGCTGCTGGACCGGCTGCGGAAGGCCGGATACGAGGGCTGGGTGGGCCTGGAGTACAAGCCGGGCGACCGCCCGAGCACCGAGGCCTTCGACTGGCTCCCGCGCGAGGCGCGCCCGGCGCGCTGAACGCCCCTGACATCGCACGGCAGTTGAGAGAGGCACCCCGAACATGAGCACAACGCTCCCGAAGATCGCCTGGATCGGCCTCGGCATCATGGGCTCCCCCATGTCCGAGAACCTGATCAAGGCGGGTTACGACGTCACCGGCTACACCCTGGAACAGGCGAAGCTGGACCGGCTGGCCGCCGCCGGCGGCACCGCGGCCCCCTCGATCGCCGAGGCCGTCCGCGACGCCGATGTGGTCATCACCATGGTTCCCGCGTCCCCGCAGGTGGAGGCCATCGCCTACGGCCCGGACGGCATCCTGGAGCACGCCCGGCCCGGCACCCTGCTGATCGACATGTCCTCGATCACGCCGGGCACCTCGATCGAGCTGGCGGCCGCCGCGAAGGAGAAGGGCATCCGGGTGCTGGACGCCCCGGTGTCCGGCGGCGAGGCCGGGGCCGTCGAGGCGGTGCTGTCCATCATGGTCGGCGGTGAGCAGGCCGACTTCGACGAGGCGAAGCCCCTTTTCGAGGCCCTCGGCAAGACCATCGTGCTCTGCGGGCCGCACGGCTCGGGGCAGACCGTGAAGGCGGCCAACCAGCTGATCGTCGCCGTGAACATCCAGGCGTGCGCCGAGGCCGTGGTCTTCCTGGAGAAGTCGGGCGTCGACCTCGCCGCCGCGCTCGACGTGCTGAACGGCGGCCTCGCGGGCTCGACGGTGCTGACGCGCAAGAAGGACAACTTCCTGAACCGAGACTTCGCGCCGGGCTTCCGGATCGATCTGCACCACAAGGACATGGGCATCGTGACCGACGCCGCCCGCAGTGTCGGCGCGGCCCTGCCGGTCGGCGCCGTGGTCGCCCAGCTGGTGGCGTCCCTGCGCGCGCAGGGCGACGGCGGGCTGGACCACTCGGCGCTGCTGCGGTCGGTGGAACGGCTGTCCGGCGCGCAGGTCTGACGCCGCCCCCGGGACCGGCCTCCGGGCCGTCTCTGAGACTTCCGGGTCGCGGTGCCGTTGACACCTGTCCCGTCGCGCCCAATGCGGTGCCGCGGCCCGGAACCAAATTCAACAAACTGTTGACGCCCCGTTCACCCCACTCCTAGGCTCCACGCAGACTTCTAGGCTCCACAAAGCGGAAGACGATTTCCGCTGCCACCCGCATGGAAGGTCCACGATGTCGCAGCGCGTGCTCACGACAGAGTCCGGCGCCCCGGTCGCCGACAACCAGAACTCCGCCACCGCCGGCGTCGGCGGCCCGCTCCTGCTCCAGGACCAGCACCTCCTGGAGAAGCTCGCGCGCTTCAACCGCGAGCGGATCCCGGAGCGGGTGGTGCACGCCCGCGGCTCCGGCGCGTACGGCCACTTCGAGGTGACCGACGACGTCACCGGGTACACCCACGCCCACTTCCTCGGCGAGGTCGGCCGGCGCACCGAGGTGTTCGCGCGGTTCTCCACGGTCGCGGACAACCTCGGCGGCGCCGACGCGGTGCGCGACCCGCGCGGGTTCGCGCTCAAGTTCTACACCGAGGAGGGCAATTACGACCTCGTCGGCAACAACACCCCGGTGTTCTTCATCAAGGACCCGCTGAAGTTCCCCGACTTCATCCACTCGCAGAAGCGGGACCCGTTCACCGGCAAGCAGGAGCCGGACAACGTCTGGGACTTCTGGGCGCACGCCCCCGAGGCCACGCACCAGGTGACCTGGCTGATGGGCGACCGCGGCATCCCGGCGTCGTACCGGCACATGAACGGGTACGGCTCGCACACCTACCAGTGGACGAACGCGGCGGGCGAGGGCTTCTTCGTCAAGTACCACTTCAAGACGAACCAGGGCATCCGCTGCCTGTCCACCGAGCAGGCGCAGGAGCTGGCGGGCAAGGACCCCAACTCGCACCAGACGGACCTGCTCCAGGCGATCGAGCGGGGCGTGCACCCGTCGTGGACGCTGTACGTGCAGATCATGCCGGCGGCCGAGGCGGCGGAGTACCGCTTCAACCCGTTCGATCTGACGAAGGTGTGGCCGCACCGGGACTACCCGCTCCAGCGGGTGGGCCGGCTGGTCCTGGACCGCAACCCGGACAACGTGTTCGCCGAGGTCGAGCAGGCCGCGTTCTCGCCGAACAACTTCGTGCCGGGCATCGGTCCCTCGCCGGACAAGATGCTCCAGGGCCGGCTGTTCGCGTACGCGGACGCCCACCGGTACCGCCTGGGCGTCAACCACACCCAGCTCGCCGTGAACGCGCCGCGGGCGACGACCGCGGAGAACTACGGTCGCGACGGTCTCATGGCGGTCAACTCCCAGGGCCGGTACGCCAAGAACTACGAGCCGAACTCCTACGACGGCCCCGCGGAGACCGGCCGCCCGCTCGCGGCGCCGCTGCCCGTGTCCGGGCACACCGGCACCCATGCCGCGCCGCTGCACACCAAGGACGACGACTTCTACCAGGCGGGCGAGCTGTACCGGCTGATGTCCGAGGAGGAGAAGCGGCGTCTGGTCGCGAACATCGCCGGGGGCCTCGCACAGGTCTCCCGCGACGATGTGATCGAGAAGAACCTGGCGCACTTCCAGGCGGCCGATCCGGAGTACGGCAAGCGGGTGCGGGAAGCGGTCGAGGCCCTGCGCGAGGACTGAGCGCCTCGATCGATCGGCAAGGCGGCGTGCGGGGTCTGACGGGAGGTCATGCCCGCGCACGCGGCCCGCGCCGCACGGACGGCCCGGATTGAGGGGTGGCCGTCCGGCGCGGCGCGGGCAGGGCGAGGACCGCGGCGGCGTGCGAGCCAGTGCGGTGGTCAAGGAGCCGGGTCCCTTCTCGACCAGAGTGAAGGGCCCCCGCCTCCGTCACACCCCCGCGGTCCCCACCCACCCCCTACCCCGTCCGGCGGCGCGACCGACCTGTCGCGCCCAGCGCCGCGCCGCCGGACGGCACCAACAGAACGCTCCCTACGCCGGACACCTCCGGCGAGGGAGCGTTCGGCGTTGTACAGGACGCTCGGGGTTGTGCGACGGCGCGCAGGGCCTGGAGGCCGGCGGTACGGCGCTGGAGTTCGGCGGCCTGGAGGAGCGCGCGCGCCGGGGTGGTCCCGCGAGTACGCCTCGCTCGCCGCGATCAGCCATTCGGGCAAGCCGCACAGGGGGGAAGGCGGCGGCCATGTCGCTGCGTGCAAGTCTGCCCGTCGGGGCTGGCAAGCCCGGCGTGCGGGAAGGCCGGGGGCGGGGCACGCTGGCGGTATGGGTAATTCGGGGCATCCGCACATCGTCGTGCACGCGCCCGCCCTCGACGGGTCCCGGCGGGTCACCGAAGGGGAGGTGACGCTGGGGCTGGCGTCGCATCTGGACGATGTGGTGGAGATCTTGCGGCTGGCCGATCTGGACCGGGTCGAGGTGGAGGAGGACGACCTCATCGAGTGGCAGGGGGGCGGGCCCGAGGAGTGGCCGGGGCTTTCGGAGCACGAGGTGTAGGGGCGGACACGAGAAAGGGGCGGCCCGTACGGGCCGCCCCTTGCGTGTGCCGCGAGGCGTCAGCGGTTCAGCGCGCCGATCGCCGTCGGCGCGTGGGACGGCTCCGTGGCGAGGGGTTCGAACTCGGTGACGTCGCTGATGTCCATCGTGCGGCTCATCGAGATGTTCGTGACCCGCTCCAGGATCGCCTCCACCACGACCGGCACCCGGTACCGCGCCGCCAGCTTCTTCGCCTCCTCGAAGGCGGGGCCCAGCTGGTCCGGTTCGGTCACCCGCAGGGCCTTGCAGCCCAGGCCCTCGGCGACCTTGACGTGGTCCACGCCGTACACGCCGATCTCGGGCGTGTTGATGTTCTCGAACTCCAGATTGACCTGGAAGTCGATGTCCAGGCCGAGCTGCGCCTGGCGGATCAGGCCCAGGTAGGCGTTGTTGACCAGGACGTGCACGTACGGGATCCGGTGCTGGGCGGCGGCCGCCAGTTCCTCGATCAGGAACTGGAAGTCGTAGTCGCCGGACAGCGCGACCACCGCCGCCTCCGGGTCGGCCTTGGCCACGCCGATCGCGGCCGGGATCGTCCAGCCGAGCGGCCCCGCCTGGCCGCAGTTGATCCAGTGCCGGGGCTTGTAGACGTGCAGCATCTGCGCGCCGGCGATCTGGGAGAGGCCGATCGTGGTGACGTACCGCGTCTTTGGACCGAAGGCCCGGTTCATCTCCTCGTACACCCGCTGCGGCTTCATCGGCACGTCGTCGAAGTGCGTACGGCGCAGCAGCGTGGCCTTGCGCTCCTGGCAGGAGGAGATCCACTCGCCGCGGTCGGGGAGCCGGCCCGCGGCCTTCAGTTCCCGCGCCACCTCGACGAACAGCTCCAGCGCCGCCCGCGCGTCGGACACCACCCCGTAGTCCGGCGGGAAGATCCGGCCGATCTGCGTGGGCTCGATGTCCACGTGCACGAAGGTGCGGCCCGCGCGGTAGACGTCCAGCTTGTAGCCGGTGTGCCGGTTGGCCCACCGGTTGCCGATGCCGAGGACGAAGTCGGACTCCAGGAACGTGGCGTTGCCGTAGCGGTGCGCGGTCTGCACGCCGACCATGCCCGCGTTCAGCTCGTGGTCGTCGGGCAGCGCGCCCCAGCCCATCAGGGTCGGGATGACAGGGGTGCCGGTCAGCTCGGCGAACTCGGTGAGCAGTTCGCACGCGTCCGCGCCGATGACGCCGCCGCCCGCCACCAGCACCGGCCGCTCGGCCGCGAGCAGGTACGACATCGCCTTCTCGATCTGCGCACGGGTCGCGGCGGGCTTGTACACCGGCAGCGGCTCGTACGTCTCCGGGTCGAACTCGATCTCCGTGAGCTGGACGTCGATCGGCAGGTCGATCAGCACCGGGCCGGGCCGGCCGGAGCGCATCAGGTGGAACGCCTGCTGGAAGACGCCGGGGACCTGGGCCGCCTCCAGCACGGTCACCGCCATCTTGGTCACCGGGCTCGCGATCGCGGCGATGTCGACGGCCTGGAAGTCCTCCTTGTGGATCACGTGCGTGGGCGCCTGCCCGGTGATGCACAGGATCGGGATCGAGTCACCGGTCGCCGAGTACAGACCGGTGATCATGTCGGTGCCGGCCGGTCCGGAGGTGCCGATGCACACGCCGATGTTGCCCGGCCGCGCACGGGTGTAGCCCTCGGCCATGTGCGAGGCGCCCTCGACATGGCGGGCGAGGGTGTGCTGGATGCCGCCGCCCTCCTTGAGGGCCTTGTAGAACGGGTTGATCGCGGCGCCCGGCACACCGAAGGCGTCGGTGACGCCCTCGAGCTTCAGGATCTCAACTGCCGCGCGAGCAGCGGTCATACGAGCCATCGAGTACTCCTGCCTCGGTGTCGGATGCGGTACTCCCGTCGCGCCCCGCGGTGAGCACAGTCTCCAGAGGTCCCAGTAAATTCCGCATGATGGAATTTGCTTTCTACTATCTGGAAGCAATGTAGAGGTGGGTGTTGACCTCGTCAAGAGAGACAAAGACACCGGCAAGTGGCGCGGGAACGCCGGACAGACGCGGTACGGCGGGAGCACCATGGGTGCGCTGTCCCGAGGTGTCGTGCGAGAGTGAGTGGGCCATGCCCGAGAGCGTGCCGGTGCGCTGTCCGGCCTGTCGGCGCGAGCATGTCTACACCGCCCCGGTGTATCCCTGCGCCTGCGGAGCCCCGGCCGCCCTGCGGCCCGACCGTCTCGCCGCCCCGGCCGTGGCCGGGCAGCGGTCCTGGGACGAGGAGTGGATCGGCGCCATGTGCGCCGTCTGCGGGCGGCTCAACCACTGGCCGCGCCCGGAACTGGGCTGCCCGTGCGGCACGGTGCTGCGCATCCCGGTGGTGGAGACGGACCCGGAGCCGGCAGCGGTCCCGGCCGAGCCGCCCCACGCACAGGCCGGGCCCCGCGCCGCCCGGACCGAGCCCACCCGGACCGAGCCCGTCCGGCCCGAGCCCGCCGGGACCGAGTCCGCCCGGCCCGAGTCCGCCCGGCCCGAGTCCGCCCGGCCGACCCCGCCCCGCCGCGCCTTCCGGCCGCACACCGTCCGCACCGCACGCGACGCCGTCACCGCGACCGCGCTGTATCTGCGCTGGCTCGGGTACGGGGACATCCGGCGCGCCGACCAGCGTCCGGCGCGCGGCATCGGGCTCGCCGCCCGCGGGCTGCTCGCCCAGGTGGACCCGGCGGTACGGCCCGCCGCGCCCCGCGATGTGGAGTGCCTGTGGCTGACCGCGATGACGGAGTCCGCCGACTGCGTCTACTTCTCCCTCGCCGGATACACCGACGCCGCCCGCGCCTGCGCGGGCTCCCTGAGCGTACCGTTGTTCGTGCTGGACCTCGCGGGCGTCCCGCGGCCGGTGAACGACCCCGCCGACGCGCTGAACGCCGACGGCGCCCCGGAAGCGGGGCGCCGCGCACGGCGGGGCTGACGCGGCGGCTCAGTCCCGGTACCGCTCCCGCAGCTCGATCTTGCGGACCTTCCCGGACACCGTCATCGGGAAGGCGTCGAGGACGCTCAGCCTGCTCGGCACCTTGTAGTGCGCGAGCCGCCCTTGGCAGAAGGCGCGCAGCTCCTCCAGCGTCGGCGGGTCGCCCGCGTCGTGCGGGATCACGCAGGCCAGCACCTCCTCGCCGTACTTCTCGTCCGGCACCCCGACGACCTGTACGTCCCTGATCTTCGGGTGGGCGTAGAGGAACTCCTCGATCTCGCGCGGGTAGATGTTCTCGCCGCCCCGGATGATCATGTCCTTGATGCGGCCGACGATCTCCACGTACCCGTCCGCGCGCATCACCGCGAGGTCCCCGGTGTGCATCCAGCGGCCGGCGTCGACGACCTCGGCGGTCTTCTCCGGCTCGTCCCAGTAGCCGAGCATCACGCTGTAGCCGCGGGTGCACAACTCGCCCGTCGCACCGCGGGGTCGGGTGACGCCGGTGGCCGGGTCGACGACCTTGACCTCCAGGTGGGGCAGGACGCGGCCGACAGTGGCGGTGCGGTGCTCCAGGTCGTCGTCGGTGCGGGTCTGGAGGGACACCGGCGAGGTCTCGGTCATGCCGTAGCAGATGGCGACCCCGGCCATGTGCATCTCGGCGACGACCCGCTTCATCACCTCCACCGGGCAGGGCGAGCCCGCCATGATGCCGGTGCGCAGGGTGGAGAGGTCGTACGACGCGAAGTCCGGGAGGTTCAGCTCCGCGATGAACATGGTCGGGACGCCGTACAGGGAGGTGCACCGCTCCCGCTGCACCGCCTCCAGGCTGGCCCCCGGTTCGAAGGACGGGGCCGGGATCACCAGGCAGGCGCCGTGCGAGGTGGCCGCCAGATTGGCCATCACCATGCCGAAGCAGTGGTAGAAGGGGACCGGGACGCAAATGCGGTCCTGCTCGGTGTACTTGACCAACTCGCCCACGAAGTAACCGTTGTTGAGGATGTTGTGGTGGGAGAGGGTGGCCCCCTTGGGGAAGCCGGTGGTGCCCGAGGTGTACTGGATGTTGACCGGGTCGTCGCAGGACAACTCGGCTTCCCGCGCCGCCAGTTCGGACCGGTCGCCGACAATGCCGCGCGCGGTGAACTCCGCCCAGCCGGGGTCCCCGAGGTAGACGACCTCGCGCAGCTTTGGGCAGCCGCCGCGGACCTCCTCGACCATGGCGCGGTAATCGCTGCTCTTGTGGCTGAGGGAGGCGAACAGCAGCCGTACGCCCGCCTGCCGCAGGACGAACCCCACCTCGTGGGTGCGGTAGGCCGGGTTGATGTTGACCAGGATGGCGCCGGCGCGGGCGGTGGCGTACTGCACGAGCACCCACTCGGCGCGGTTGACCGCCCAGATGCCCACCCGGTCGCCCTTGGCGATGCCGCTCGCCAGCAGGGCGCAGGCGAGCCGGTCCACATCGGCGTCGAAGGCGGCGTACGTCCAGCGGCGCCCGGCCGGCACGTCGACCAGAGCCTCCCGGTCCGGCCACGTCCGCGCCGTACGGGCGAGGTTGGCGCCGATGGTGTCGCCGAGCAGCGCGGTGGTGCCGGTGCCGTGGGCGTACGACAGCTCGGGGGCGCTCACCGGAAGTCCTCCTCGCGGTACTCGTCCGCCGAGCCCTGCGCGGTCGCCTCGCGCAGTTCGATGCGGCGGATCTTGCCGGAGACGGTCTTGGGCAGCGCGCCGAACTCCAGTCGGCGGATGCGCTTGTAGGGGGCGAGCACCTGGCGGGAGTGCTCGAAGATGACCTTGGCGGTGCCGGGGCCGGGCGTGTAGCCCTCGGCGAGCACGATGTACGCCTTGGGCACCGCGAGCCGCAGCTCGTCCGGGGCGGGCACCACGGCGGCCTCGGCCACCGCCTCGTGCTCCAGCAGCGCGCTCTCCAGCTCGAAGGGGCTGATCTTGTAGTCGGAGGCTTTGAAGACGTCGTCGGCGCGGCCGATGTAGGTCAGGTAGCCGTCCTCGTCGCGGGCCGCGATGTCGCCGGTGCGGTAGTAGCCGCCCGCCATGGCCTCGGCGGTGCGGTCCGGGTCGCCGTGGTAGCCGGCCATCAGGCCGATGGGCGGATCGGCGAGGTCGAGCGCGATCTCGCCCTCGGTGGCGCCGGGCGCGCCGGCGACCGGGTCGAGCAGCTCCACCCGGTAGCCGGGGCTGGGGCGGCCCATGGAGCCGGTCTTCAGCGGCTGGCCCGGCGGGTTGGAGACCTGGACGGCGGTCTCGGTCTGCCCGAAGCCGTCCCGGATGGTCAACCCCCAGGCGCGCCGCACCTGTTCGATGACCTCGGGGTTGAGCGGCTCGCCCGCGGCCACCACCTCGCGCGGCGGGGTGCGCAGTTGGCCGAGGTCGGCTTGGATGAGCATGCGCCACACGGTCGGCGGGGCGCAGAAGGTGGTGACGTGGGCGCGGTCCATCTCGGCCATCAGCCGGCCCGCGTCGAACCGGGTGTAGTTGAAGATGAAGACGGTGGCCTCGGCGTTCCACGGGGCGAACAGGTTGGACCAGGCGTGCTTGGCCCAGCCGGGCGAGGAGATGTTCAGATGGACGTCGCCGGGCTTCAGGCCGACCCAGTACATGGTCGCCAAGTGGCCGATGGGGTACGAGACATGGGTGTGCTCGACCAGCTTGGGGCGGGCGGTGGTGCCCGAGGTGAAGTAGAGCATCAGCGGGTCGTCGGAGCGGGTGGGCCCGTCGGCCGTGAACCCGGCGGGGGCGTCGTACGCGTCCTCGTACGGCAGCCAGCCCTCAGGCGCGCCGCCGACCGCGATCCGGGTGTAGGCGCCGGGCACCTCGGCGAACTTGGGCGCGTCCTCGGACCGCACCAGCACATGCCTGACCCGGCCGCGCCCGACCCGGTCCCGCAGGTCGCCGGGGCCGAGCAGCGGGGTGGCCGGGATGACGACCGCGCGCAGCTTCATCGCGGCCAGCATGACCTCCCACAGCTCGGCCTGGTTGCCGAGCATGACCAGGAGGCGGTCCTCGGCGGCGACGCCCCGCGCGCGCAGCCAGTTCGCGATCCGGTCGGAGCGCTCGGACAGCTCGGCGAAGGACAGCCTGGTCTCGCCGCCGTCCTCCTCCACGATGTGCAGCGCGGTGCGGTCGTTGCCGGCGGCGATCACGTCGAACCAGTCCAGGGCCCAGTTGAAGTGCTCCGGCCGGGGCCACGCGAACCCGTCGTAGGCGGTGGCATAGTCCTCGCGGTGTGCCAGCAGGAAGTCCCGTGCGTTCCTGAAGGCATCGGTCGCCGTCGTCATCCGTCGTCCTCCTATGTTCCCGACCATTGCCGGGCGGCTCCCCGGCATCGTCTAATCCGTGATGCAGGTCTCACTACCCCCGAACGGGGGTGTGGGCCCCGCGGGCACGGGGGTGTGGTCCGCACATCAGCCGCACCGAAGGAGCGATGAGGTGACAGCAGAGGCCGTGACGGTGGTGGAGATCCGCGGTGCGCTGCTCCGGCTGCGGCGCGCGACGGGGCTGCCGGTCGCCTTCGGCGGGCTGGTGGAGTCCGGCCGGCCGCAGGTGCGCATCAGCGAGCTGAGCGGCACGGCGACGGCCGCGCTGCGCTCGCTCGCGGTGAGCTCGGGCAGCGGTCTCGGCGGCAAGGCGGTGGCGCTGGCCCGGCCGTGCGCGGTGACCGACTACTCCAGCTCCCGGCAGATCAGCCACGAGTACGACGTCCCGGTGGCCGCGGAGGGCATCCGCTCGGTGCTCGCGGTGCCGGTGGTGGTACGGCGCCGGGTGCGCGGGGTGCTCTACGGCGCGCTGCGTTCGGCCCAGCCGCTCGGCGACCGGGCGCTCGGCGCGGCGGTGGCGGTGGCGCGGGACGTGGAGCAGACGCTGGTGCTGCGGGACGAGGCGCGGGAGCTGCTGCGCGCGGCCGGCCGGGGCCCGCTCGGGGGCGCGGCGGCACGGGCGTACGACGGGCCGGGGGCGCAGCCGTACGGCGGGGCGGGGGCCTGGGAGCAGGTGCGGGAGGCGCACGCGGCGCTGCGGGCGCTCGCGCCCCGGATCACCGACCCGGCGTTGCGCGCCGACCTGCTGGCCGCTTGCGGCCTATTGACGGCGCCGCGCCCGGCCGGCGGCCCAGCTCTGGCGCCGCGCGAACTGGACGTGCTGTCCTGGGTGGCGGCGGGTGCGACCAACGCCGCGGTGGCCGAGCGGCTGGGGCTGCGCCCGGAGACGGTCAAGGGCTATCTCCGTTCCGCCATGCGGAAGTTGGGCGCACACACACGGGGGGAGGCGGTGACCGCGGCACGCAGGGCGGGGCTGCTGCCGTAGCCCCCGAGACGGGAAGGAAACGTTCCCATTCATGCGCGGATGCTTTGAATTTCCTCATGCTTGACCGTTTGTTATTTCCCTCACCACGGCTTCCGTCCGAATTTCAAGGATCGTTGCCTAGAATTTGGTCCGGACACGACATACGAGGGGAGCGGTGACCGTGCGACGGGACTTCCAGGAGTCTGCCCGATGCCGCTCGGACCTGGTCATCGGCCGCGAGGAACTGTGCGCCGCCGCCCGCGCCCACCTCGCCTCCGGCGGCAGTGTGCTGCTCCACGGACCGGCCGGAATAGGGAAATCGACCATCCTGCGGGCATTGGCCGAGGAATACGCCGCCAGCGCGCACATCGTCCTGCGCTGCTCGGCGACCGAGTCCGAATCCCACCTCCCCTTCCTCGCCCTCGCCGACCTCCTCGGACTGGTCCTCGACGACGTCTGCCCGCAGCTGCCCGCCGCCCAGCGCACCGCCCTGGAATCGGCGCTCACCGGCCGCGGCGAGTCCAGCCTCCAGCGCGACGGCCTCGCCCTGCGCCTCGCGGTGCTGTCCGCGCTGCGCGCGCTCGCCGCCCGCGGCCCGGTCCTGATCGTCGCCGACGACCTCCAGTGGCTGGATCCGGCCAGCGCCGAACTGCTCGGCTTCGCCGCCCGCCGGCTCGGCGGCACCCCGGTCCAACTCCTGTGCGCGGTACGGACGGAGGGCCAGGACAGCCAGGAGTACGACCGGCATCTGCGGTCCTGCCCGCCGGACACCCTCGCCGTACGCATCGGGCCGCTCTCGCACGCCCGGATCGCCGAGCTGCTCGGCCACCGCGGCCACGGCGGGCTGCCCCGCTCCACGGTCCGCGAGGTGCACCGCACCAGCGGCGGCAACCCGCTGTTCGCGCTGGAACTCGGCCGCGCCCTCGCCGAGAGCCCCACCCCGCCCCGGCCCGGCGAGCCGCTGCCGGTGCCCACCTCGCTGCGCGCCCTGGTGCTCAGCCGCCTGGACATGCTGTCCGTGGAGGCCCGCCGCACCCTGCTGGTGGCCAGCGCCGGCGCCCGCCCCACCCCGGCGCTGCTGCACGCGGCCGGCCGCGAGAACGCCGAGGCGGAGTGCGCCCAGGCCGCCGAACTCGGGCTGCTGGCAACGGAGTCGGATGCCCCCGCCGTACGCTTCGCGCACCCCCTGATCTCCGCCGCGCTGTACGCGGAGGCACCCGCGCAGGAGCGGCGGGCCGCGCACGCGGCGCTGTCCAGCGCCGCCTCCGACCCCATCGAGCGGGCCCGGCACCTCGCCCTCGCCACCACCGGCGCCGACCCGGAGGTCGCCGCCCGGCTCGCCGAGGCCGCCGCCCTCGCACGGGACCGCGGCGCGCCCTCGGTCGCCGCCCAGCTGGGGCTGCTGGCCGCCCGGCACACGCCGGCGGACGGTGTGCCCGGCCCGGAGGAACGCCGGCTCACGGCCGCCGAGGACGCCATCACCGCCGGCGAGGTGGACCTCGCGCGGGACATCGCGCGTGAGGTGCTGAGCCGGGCGAGCGTGCCCGCCGAACGGGTGCGCGCCTGGATCATCGTCATCGACACCGCGGGCCACACCATGGCCGAGGTCGACGCCCTGTTCCCGCAGGCCCTCGCGGACGCCGGCGACGACCCGCGGCTGCTCGCCCTGGTCCACTACCAGCTGGGCTGGCGGGCGCTGATCGTGGAGGGCGACTTCACCGCGGCCCGCGACGCCGCCGCGCACGCCGCCGAACTGGCCGCACACGCCAAGGACCGGCGCACCGAACTGCTCGCCCTCGCCTTCCAGGCGCAGACCGAGACCCTGATGGGCCATCCGGAGGCGCCCCGCACCATCAAACGGGCCCTGCGCGAACCCCAGGACCCGCGGGTGGCCTGGCATCACAACGGGGCGGGCAGCGCCCGGTTCCGCTGGCTGGTCATGGGCGACCAGCTGGCGGAGGCGCGGGCCACCGTCACCGGGCTGCTGCGCGAGGTGCGGCGGCGCGGCTCGGTGGAGAGCGAGGTGCACTTCCTGCGCGGCCTCGCCGAGACCGAGCTGCGCGCCGGGCACTGCGGGCGCGCCCTGGACCTGGCCCGCGAGAGCCTCAAGCTGGCCCGCGACTCCGGGATCGGCGAGACCGCCTCGGCCATGCTGACCTCGCTCGCGGAGGCGTCCGGCGGGGACGTGGACCGGGCGCTCGCCCTCGCCCGCGAGGCGGTGGAGCACGCCGAGGGGGACGGCGACCAGATGTACCTCTCCCGAGCCCTGGGCGCGCTCGGGTACGCCCAGTTGGTGGCCGGGGACCCGGCGGGCACCGTGCGCTCGCTGCGCCGGGTGCGCAGCCTGGAGCTGGGCCTCGGCATCACCGACCCGGCCCGCGGCCGCTGGCAGGGCGACCTCGCCGAGGCACTGGTCCGCATCGGTGAACCCGCCGAGGCGCAGGACGTCATCGACACCGCGCGGGAGCACGCGCTCAGGCTCGGCCGGGAGAGCGTCCTCGCCGTCCTGGACCGCTCCGAGGCCCTGGTGCGGGCGGCGCGGGGCGCGGGCGAGGCGGCGCTCGCCCAGCTGAGATCGGCTCAGGACCGGCTCGGCAAGCTGGGCTACGGCCTGGAGGAGGCGCGGGCCGCGTTCGCGCTGGCCCGGCTGCGCGGCCGGCGCCCCGGACCCGCGGCCTACGACGAGGCGACCCGGCTGTTCCGCCGCTGCCGGGCGCTGCCCTGGCTGCGCCAGGTGGACGAGGCGCTCACCACCCTCGCCGCCGAACCGCCGCGGACCGCGCCCGCCGCGCCGCTGGACGCGCTCGATGTGCTGGACGTGCTCGCCGCGATGGAGCGTCAGGTGGCGGCGCTGGTCATGGAGGGCGCGACCAACCGGGAGATAGCCGCGCGGCTGTTCATCAGCGTCAAGACGGTCGAGGCCACGCTCACACGGGTGTACCGCAAGCTGGGGATCCGGTCGCGGGTCGACATCGTCCGATTGGCCGCAGGTCGGCGCGCGCACTGAGCGCGGCGGCGGTTAACTGAGCCGGACCGAGGGTTTTCCCTCACCCGACCCCCTAGGGGGTTCCCTCATTGGGAGCCGAAGGTTCCGGACCTAGCGTAATGGGCGTACCGCTCGCCCGGGTACAGGGGGTCGGACCCACCCCCCACCACCGTGCACAACCCCTCTACCCGTGCGAACCCCCCACCGGTGCAACCCCACTGAGGAGACTCATGTTCGGGCCCACACGTGCCAGACGGACCGCCGCGATCCTGGCGGCGACCGCCGCCGCCGCGGCGACCGCGCTGCTCGCCTCCCCCACGGCGAGCGCAGCTCCCCAGCCCATTGTCGGCGGTACGACGACCACCGCCACCGCGTACCCGTTCGTCATGCAGATCACGGACGCGTCCGGCAGCCAGTTCTGCGGCGGCACCCTGGTGGCCGCCACCAAGGTGGTGACGGCCGCGCACTGCATGGCCGGCGAGACCACCGGCAGCGTCCGCGTCGTCGGCGGCCGTACCAAGCTGAACGGTACCGACGGCACGGTGAGCAAGGTCAGCAAAATCTGGGTGAACCCGGACTACACGGACGCCACCAAGGGCGACGACGTGGCCGTGCTGACCCTGTCGACGTCGATGCCGTACCAGCCGGTGTCGTACGTCTCCTCCTCCCAGACGGGGGTGTACGCGGCCGGTACCACGGCGCGGATCCTCGGCTGGGGCACGACTTCGGAGAACGGCAGCTCCTCCAACCAGCTGCGGACCGCGACCGTACCGATCGTGTCCGACGCGAGCTGCCGTTCCTCCTACGGTTCGGACTACGTGCAGTCCGACATGGTGTGCGCCGGGTACAGCTCCGGCGGCGTAGACACCTGCCAGGGCGACAGCGGCGGTCCCCTGCTCATCGGGGGCGTCCTGGCAGGGATCACTTCTTGGGGCGAGGGGTGCGCGGAGGCGGGCTATCCGGGGGTCTACACCCGGCTGGCCACCTTCGCGGACCAGGTCACCGCACAGGTGGACTCGTGACCCGGAAGATCTCCCGAGTACCCCTCGGGTAAGGCCAGGGGGGCGTTGCGAGCGACCACGAGCAGCCCGCAGCGCCCCCCTCTCCACATGCTCGTCTCCCCGTGCTCGTCTCCACATGCTCGGCGGCTCTCACCGAACCCTTCCCTGCCGGGGCTTTACCGCGGCGCGCCCGTGGACAGGGTGAGCGGAGGGAAAGGTTCCCCTGTGACCGGCGTCGCCGGTGACGAAGGTGAGATCGCTGGAGGAGCAGAGATGACCGAGGCGTTGGTGCTGGGCGGCGGCGGAGTGGGCGGGATCGCCTGGATGACCGGGCTGCTCGCGGGACTCGCCGATGCCGGGCAGGACGTCACGGGCGCCGGGCTGCTGGTCGGCACCTCCGCGGGCGCGGCCGTGGCGGCCCAACTCGGCAGCGGGCTCGGTCTGGAGGAGCTGTACGCGCGGCAGGTGGAGCCTTCCGCGCAGGCCCGCGAGATCATGGCGGATCTGGATATCGAGAGGTTCACCGCGGAGATGGGCGGCGCGCTGGCCACGGCCGCCTCGACGGCGGAGCTGCGGCGCGCGATCGGCGAGCTGGCGCTGGCCGCGCGGACGGTCGGCGAGCCGGAGCGGCGGGCGGTGATCGAGTCCCGGCTGCCCGTGCACGCCTGGCCCGAGCGGGAGTTGAAGGTCGTCGCGGTGGACGCCGAGACCGGCGGCACGAAGGTCTTCGACCGTGGCTCGGGCGTCCCGCTGGTCGACGCGGTCGCCGCCAGCTGTGCGGTGCCGGGTGTGTGGCCCCCGGTGACGATCGCCGGGCGCCGCTACATCGACGGCGGGATCCGCTCGGTCGCCAACGCCGACCTCGCCTCCGGCGCGACCCGCGTCCTGGTCCTCGTCCCGCTGGGCCCCGCCGAGCCGCTGCCGAGCGACCACCCCCTGGACGAGACGATCGCCGCGCTGCGGGCCGGGGGCGCGCAGGTTCTCCTCATCGCCCCCGACGACGCCTCCACCACCGCGATCGGCCCCAACCCCCTGGACCCGGCGACCCGCACCCCGGCCGCACAGGCGGGCCGCGCCCAGGGACGGGCACTGAAGCTGGATTGGGACCGGCATGGCCAGGGGTGAGCGGGGTGGGCGCCGGGTCCGCCTCCCGGCGACCCGCCTGTGTCTCACCGCACTTGATCGCACACCGAGGGCAGCCACGTCTGTCCCGGTGTCTCCCTCAGGGTGTCCAGGGTGGTGAGCAGGGCGGTCAGATCCTCGGGGTGGGCCAGGTAGGTGATCGTGGATTCGGCGAAGGCGTCGCGGAGGGTCGGCGGCATGGCGTCGGAGGCGTCGAAGCAGTGGGTGGCGGACGGGGAGAGGAGCGTGGAGGCGAGAAAGCGGTGCCAGGCGGGGCCCGCGGTGGGCCGGACCCTGGTGTCGACGGAGAAGGCGGACTCGGCGTCGGCCCAGGCGCGTTGCGCGGCCGGCGCGGACAGGTAGCGGATCAGCCGCCGTGCCTGCGGGGTGGCGTGCAGGAGCGCGACCAGGTCGCCGGAGACCTCCCAGGAGTCCTTGGCGGTGGCGCCCGGAATGAGGTCGGCCGAGGGGTCGTAGCGGCCGTCGGCCCGCTGCCACGCGATGGACTGGGTGCGGATGAAGGACGCCTGGTGTTCGAGCGTGCAGCCCCGAGGCGTGGCCGTGACCGGTGCGGAGGCCTGGGCGTAGCCCGTCTTCAGGGTGCGCCGGAGCAGCTTCCCGGAGGTGCCCGCGCCCATCAGCCGGCCCCATGCCGTCCATGCCTGCCGTACCTCCGGCGAGCGCCAGGACAGCTTGCCGCTCGCCCACAACTGATAGGCGCGCGGCCCGTGTTGCTGGAGCAGGATGTCCTCGATCCAGTCCGTGCCCGGCCACCCGCTGGTCGCGCCCGAGCCCATCCCCACGCACCACTGCGCCGGATCGTCCCGCGCCGCGAGACGCTGCCGCTCGCCGGTGCCGGCCGGGTACCAGACGATGCTCTTGAGGTCGGCCTTGAGCGGGAACCAGTACACATGCCCGTCCGCGAGCGGCATCGCCCAGGACGTGCCGAAGTCCCCTTGCTGGATGAGCCCGTCGAGCGGCTGGAGCTGCTTCTGGCCCGCGTAGTCGGCAAGTTCGCCGGGCCCGGTGAGCACCACCACGTCCGGTGGCGTCCCGGCCTCGACATCGGCGCCGAGCACCTGGCTCTCCGCCGAACTGCCCTGGTAGTCCACGTGCACGTGGTACTTCCGCTCGAACGGCTCGATCACCGCCCGGCGCAGGTTCGTCTCGTCGCGGCCCGTCCAGTTCGCCAGCAAGGTGACGGTCGGCTCCCGGCCGAGGGCGCGGGCGCCCAGGACGACGGCCGCCGCCAGCAGCACGAGACAGCCCGCCAGCACGGTGACCGTCCGGGCGCGGCCGCGCAGTCGCCCGCTCACCGGGGCCTGAACCGGTACTCGTCGATGTGCCGCCGCAGTCCCGTCTCGGCCAGTGCCATGACCAGCACGCCTCCGATCAGTATCCAGCCGGCCGCCGCGGCGCGGAGACCGGTGTCCGCCAGGTACGTGGCGGTCGCCCGCCCCGCGTCGGTCAGTTCCCGCCCGGCCAGCGGGCGGTCGAGCAGTCGCCGGGTGTCCGCCATCCCCGCGTGCGTCCACACCGTGAACAGCAGCGTGACGGCGAGCCCGGCCGCGAGCAGCGCGCCCGCGCCGAGCAGGCCCCGGTTGTAGCGGCGCCGGAAGCGGCGGCGCAGGAACAGCTGGGTCTCCAGCAGGCAGCAGGTCAGCGCGAGCGCGAGCAGCAGCGTCGCGGCCCAGCCGCACCACAGCAGCGGGCCGAAGGAGGTCTGCCGGTGCACGGCCGCGCGCTGCTGGGCCTTAAGGACCTTCAGCCGGGGCAGTATCCCGGCGCCGGGGCCCGCCAGGATGCTCGTCGCGTAGCTGAGGTACGCCTCGCGCAACACGCTCCCGGCGGGCTGGACTTGGGCCTGCTGCACCTTGACCGCGTAGACGGTGATGAGCGCGGCGACGGTCTGGAGCGCCTGCCGTCCCGACGCTCCCCCCACGTCGTCCCCGGCGGCGGCCGCGACGCTCTGCGCGGCCACCGAGATCTGTTTCTGGAAGTCGCTGGTGGGGGTCGCCGCGCCGGCGTCCCGCTCGGCCTGCCCGAGGGCGTACAGCGCGGTGTCGAGGGACAGCACCGCCGGGGCGCTGGAGGTGCGCAGCGGATCGGCGTCGCCGTGCACGCCCTCGTACGACAGGAAGAGGCTGAGCGTCAGCAGCGCCGACAGGGCGAGCAGCAGGCGGTGGCGGACGGCCAGGTCGCGGGCGGTCGTACTGCCGCGTACGGCGCCGGTGCCGGCGCTCATGCCGGCGGCCCGGTCAGCCGGCGGCCGCACTCGCCGCCGCAGTACACCGAGTCGGCCGGGCCGAGCCAGCCGCAGTCCGGGCACTCCAGGAGGGCGTCGGTGTCCGGGGGGATCTCGGGGGCGACCGGCGGGGGCGCGGCCGGGTGGTGCGGCGGGGTGGTCATGGCGCTGGAGAGGATCAGGTGCTGCCAGTCGACGTCCTTGAGGCCGCCGCGGACCCGGCCGCCGCCCGGCACGTCCTCGATCCGGCGCAGTGCGCCGAGGAGGCGGGCGTCGCCGAGTTCGTCCGCCAGGCGCAGCGCGCGGGCGAGTTCGCGGTCCGCGGTTTCGCGGCCGTCGGCGCCGCGCAGCCAGGCCCGGTAGGCGTGGGCCACGGCGGCGCTCGCCTGCTGGTACAGCTCCTGCCGGTGCACTCCGGGGTGGCGCCGGGAGGCGTCGAGCGGGTTGTCGGTCCAGCGCACCAGGATGGGGCGGGGCCGTGGCAGCCGCACCGGATGCCCGAAGTCGGGTACGACGACCTCGGCGGCGGCGAGCTGAAGGTCCTCGCCGCGTTCCCGTCCGGTCGGGTCGGCGGCCAGCACCACCTGGAAGTGCCGTACCTCCTCGCCCCAGGCGCGGGTGATGTACTCGGTGCCGCGTCCGGGGCCGGCGGCCGGCAGGAGTTCCTGTTCGCCGGGGACGACCTGTTTGACCTGGCGGATGACGGTACCGGGGGTGGGGGTGAGCCGGATGCGCAGTTCGGGCACCGCCGTGCCGAGCAGGCCGTTCACCAACTCCTCGTAGGCGGCAGTGAGTTCGGACTCCTCGCGGACGGCTCCGGCGCGGCCGTGCAGCCGCCGGGTGATGCGCAGCAGCAGTTCGGCGTCCCAGTCGTCGCCGATGCCCCAGGCGTCGCAGACGAAGCGGCCCTCGCAGGCGTCCAGCGCGGTGTCCAGGGTCATGGCGGCCCGGTGGTCGTGCTCGTTGCGGCCGTCGGTGAGCAGCAGGACGTGTTTGACGGGCGCGGGGTGGTCCTTCAGCAGCCGGCGGGCGAGGTCCAGCCATGTCCCGATGGCGGTGCCGCCGTTGGCGTCCAGGATGCGTACGGCCCGTACGGCGGCGGCGCGTTCGCCCGGACCGGCGACGGCGAGCCCCGGATGGTCCGGGCCGGGGTGGACGACGGTGGCGTGGAAGTGGCCGGAGAGCACGGCGAAGGCGGTGCCCTCGGGCAGCAGTCGTACGGCGGCCACGGTGGCGTCCTTGGCCGCGTGCAGCTTGGCCGCCGGGTAGAGCATGGAGCGGGAGGTGTCCACGATCAGCACCTCGGCGAGCGCGGGTCCGCCGCCCGGTGCCCGTCCCCCGGTGAGCCCGGCGCCGCCGTGGCCGCGCACGCCGATCTCCAGGATGGCGTGCATCTCCCGCTCCGGGCCCGGCTCTTGGGCACTCGGTTCGGCGGGCAGGTCCTTCTGCTGGCCGACTTCGAGTGTCACCTCGATCTGCTCGGCCGTGTTCATCGGTGTCTCTTTCCGGGGGTCACGGGTGTCCTCAGAAGGTGGTCAACGGCCGTACTGCGTGGGCCAGATCGAGCAGGCGGCCGTGTTCCGGGGCGGTGCGGGCCTGGGCGGCGAGCTGGCGGAAGGAGTGTTCGAGGAGGGTGCGCAGGCCGCGTTCGTCGCCGGGCCCGAGAAGGTCCCCGGCCGGCCAGGACGCGGTGCCGCCGCCCAGCGTGTTCTCGCGGACCTCGGCGACCAGCCGGGCGCGGGACTCGCCGTCCTCGGCGCCGCCGTCCAGGCGCAGTTCGGGCAGCCGCCGGGCCGCGTCGGCCAGGTCGGCGGGCGTGGGCGGCAGTCCGCCGAGGATGCCGGCGCGGATGCGGACGGCGGCGATCCGGGCGGCGTCGTGGTGGCGCGAGGTGGCCGGCACGTCGTCCAGGACGCGTACGGCGGCGTCCCGGTCACCGCCGGCCAGGTGGCCGCGCGCGAGGCCGAAGGCGGCGGCGGTGTGCGCGCTGTCGCGTTTCCACACGGCCTCGTAGAAGCGCATGGCGCGGGCGGTGCGGGCGCCGTGCTCGGCGCAGTGGCCGAGGGCGAGCTTGGGCACGTACTCGCCGGGCAGCGCCCGGTACACCGCCTCGAACCGGGCGCCGGCGGGCTCCACTTCGCCGGTGGCGAGGTGCAGGACGCCCCGGTGCCAGGCGATCCGCCAGTCGTGGGCGGCGGCGCGCTCGCCGAGCTGGGTCTCGGCCTCGGTGAGCCAGCCGGCCGCGGCGTCCCGCTCGCCGCGCCGGAGGTAGGCGCGGCACAGCCACAGCGCGGTCTCGGGGGTGCCGAGGCGGGAGTCGCGGGGCCACTGCCGGGCCACCTGGTCGGGGGCGTCGGGCGAGAAGGTGTCCAGGACCAGGGCGGCGCCGTCGGCGGGATCGGGGACCGGTTCGGGCAGGGCGCCGGCGACCTCGGCGGGCGAGGGCGGGCTCACGTCCAGCTCGGCCGGGCGCTCGCCGGGGCGGGCGGTCCAGTGGTCGAGGGCGGGGATCGCGCCGAGCCCGGCGTCCAGGCTGGCGGCGGTGGCACGGAACCGGGTGGAGCTCTCGGGCAGTTGCTCGCCGAACCGGAGCGAGCGGAACTCCCTCAGCACTTCCCAGAGTTGGCGGGACATCTCGGCGGCCGACCGGAACCGGGCGCGGGGTTCGGGATGGGTGGCGCGCTCGACGAGCCGGCGGAAGGAGTCGTGGGCGAGCCCGCGGGCCGGTTCGGTGTCGCGGGCCAGCGCCTGGAGGGTCATGCCGACGGTGTAGAGGTCGCTGTCGACGTGCCAGCCGCGCCGGTCGATCTCCGCCTTCGGCGGCGCGAACGTCGCGGTGTACACATAGGCGGACGCGCGGTCGCCGATCGCGCGGACCGCGCCGAGGTCGATGACCTTCACGGCCCGCCCGAAGTGGATGACGTTGGCGGGCTTCATGTCGCAGTAGAGCAGGCCCCGTTCGTGCATGTACTCCAGCGCGCCGAGGATCTTGCAGCCGTAGGTGAGGACGTGGTCGAGGCGGGGGCGGCCGTGGAAGACGCGTTCGACGTCGTCGGCGTCGAACAGCTGTTGCAGGGAACGGCCGCCGATGTAGTCCATGACCAGGTAGCCGGTGGACGTCCCGCCCGGCGGCCGGTGTTCGGCGTACGTGATGATCCGCACGATGTCCGGGTGGTGCAGGTCGGTGAGCGAGCGGCGCTCCTCGACGGCGGCGCGGCGGGCGAGCGCGCCGCCCGCGTCGATCTGGCTCTTGAGGACGACGCGGTGGCCCTCGGCGTGGGTGTCCTCGGCGAGGTGGATCCAGCCGAGGCCGCCGCGGGCGAGGCAGCCGAGGACGCGGTAGTGCCCGGCGACCAGGTCGCCGCGGGCCAGTTGGGGCAGGAAGGAGTACGGCGTGCCGCAGCGGGGGCAGCGGCCGGTGGCGCGGGCGGGCTGGCCGCCGTACCCGAGCCCGATGATCATGCCGCAGCCGTCCGTGCCGCACCGGCGGCCCTCGGTGGGCGGGCGCGGGTCGTCGACCAGCAGGACGTCCTCGGGTTCGGGCACCTCGGGGAGTACGAGCAGTCCGTGCTGGTCGAGTTCCCCGACCCCGGCCACGGCGTGCACGGCCGGCGGCCCCGGACTCTCCTCGACCAGGGCGGACATCGCGGCCGGTTCGCCGCGCGGCTCGGCGTGCCGGTGCCCGCAGGTGTCGCAGTAGCCGGTCCCCATGATGCGTCCCGCGCATCCGGGCCGGACACAGGAACTGGTCATGAGCCGCACTCCTTCCGGGGGCCGGGGGCGCCGCGAGGGGGAGAGGGGAGGTGCTGGTCGGGGGTGCGGGCGTGTTCGCGGGGCGGGGTGGGGGGTTCGGGCGGTGGGGTGGGGTGCTCGGGGTTGGCGTCGATCCGCGGCCCGCCCGCCCCGGTCACGCCCGAGCAGAACCCGGTGAACCGGTCCGCCGCGGCCTCCGCGTGTTCGATGTCGCACGGTGTCCGGCGCAGTTGGGTGAGGGCGGCCTCGTAGAGGCGGTAGGCGGCCAGGACCCGGTCGCCCTGTTCCTCGGCGCGGCGGCGGCACAGCGGCCACTGGGCGGTGACCCGGCCGCGCAGTTCCTCCCAGCGGCGCAGCCGGGCGTCGAGCAGGTCGAGGGCCTGTTCCAGGCGTCGGCCGCGGCGTTCGGCGGCGTCCTCGAAGGTGAACAGCAGGTCGGCGCGCCGGGGTCCGCGGTCCTGTTCGGAGCTGTGCGCGACCCAGGCCCGCAGCATCAGGCTGCGGCCGACGGCGGCCTCGGCCCGGCCCATCAGCGGCTCGGTGCCGGGCCCCGCCGTCACCCGGTCCCGGCGGGCGTCCAGCGCGGGCCCCAGCACATCGACGATCCGGTCGAGTTCGGCGCCGAGCCGGTCCCACCGCTCGCGCAGCGGCCGGTGCACCAGAAACTCGGCGGCCCGCTCGGCACCGGCCTCGCGGCGGTGGACCAGCAGCAGCCGGGCGCCGTGCCGGGCGAGCCGCTCCAACAGGGCGAGCAGCGCCTCGGGGTCGGCGCTCTGGTCGACGCCGACCAGCACCGCGGCGAGCGGCACGCGCAGGGTGGCGAGCCGTTCGGGCCGGGGGTCGTCGCGGACACCGAGGCGTTCGGCGATCCGGTCCATTACCTGGTCCGCCGTCAACTGACGTACGTCCAGGGCGAGATCGTGCGCTCCGGCCGGTGGCACGGTCTCCGGCGGGTCGTGGCTGAAGGCGCTGGTGTTGCGGTGCGTGCGCAGCTCGCGGTCCGCGAGGGTGACGGCCCGCTCCAGGGTGAAGGCGCGGTCGCCGCGGGCCGGTACGACCGTGACGAGCACCGGCCAGCCCTCGCCCCGGAACCACCCGGCGAGTTCGGTGGCGAAGGGCACGTCGAGCCGCCCCGCGCCGCCCGCCGCCCGGCCGCGCAGCCGGGGGTCGACCGCCGAGGCGCCGTCGGTCCAGGCGGCGACCTGCGGCAGATGGCTGAGGATGGTCTCGGTGGGGCTCATCTGGCTGAAGGCGGACACCTGCCCCTCGTCCACGCTGAGCACGATGCCGATCACCTGGTCGGTGGCATGGTCGACCACCGGGCCGCCGCTGAAGCCGGGGGCGGCCAGTTCGCCGGGGGTGAGCGGGCGCAGCTGCACCCGGCTGTCCCGGCCGCGCGCGGCAACCAGGGTGGCGCCGTGCCAGCGACCGCCGTCGTCGCCGGCCGGGAAGCCGTACATGCTCACCGGTCCGTGCGGCGAGGCCAGCCGGTAGAGGCGGGTGGCGTGTGCGGCGGGCAGTGGTTCGGCGAGGCGCAGCAGGGCGAGGTCGCCGCTGCGGTCGCCGAACGCGTCCTCCTGCTCCGGTACGTGTTCGTCCGGGTGGACGGTGGCGGCGACCGCGTCCTGTCCGGGCACGCCGACGACTCGTACGGCGTACCGCGTGCCCGGAGTGACGACATGCCCGGCGGTGAGCACCCGGTCGGGGGCGAGCAGCACCCCGGCACCGAGCACCCCGCCGTCCGGTGCCTCGATGCGGGCGATCCATGTCGGCGTGCGTAACCGGGACTTGACGGCCCGCTCCCCCGTGCGCGTCATGCCGCCGAGGTTACTCCCCGTACCGGCCCGGAACCACTGGTGTGCACGAGGCGGCCGGATGCGAAAATGCCCGCCCCGGTCGGCACCACCTCACCGAGCACCGCGCGCGAGCAGGGGGCGCAGGCGGGCCTCGGCGGCGCCGACTGCCGCAAGCCCACGCCGACGCGCGCGCCGCAGGGCCGCACGGACGCCAACGACATCTGCTCCGGCACCGTGCCCGCCGTGCCCGGCGTCATCGGCGCCCTCAAGCAGCGCGGGGACACCGGCAAGGTCTACCGGCCCCGAGCGACCGCGGGGCTGGGCCGACCGGGTGAGGCGGCGGCGAACTCCCGGTCGGGCCGGGCAGATTGCCTACGATCGGCACGTGCCGACCTTCTTCCTCACCCGCACCGTGCCGCTCCCCCTGGACGAGGCATGGCGCCGGGTCACCGAGTGGCCCCGCCACTCCCGTACCGTGCCGCTGACCCGGATCAGGGTGCTCACCGGGGGCCCGACCGGCGTGGGCACCCGTTTCACGGCGCGCACGGGCGTCGGTCCGTTCGCCGTGGACGACACCATGGAGGTGACCGTCTGGCGCCCGCCCGCGGACGGGGAGGGCGGGCTGTGCCGGCTGGAGAAGCGGGGCCGGGTGGTGCTCGGCTGGGCGCGGATCGAGGTCCGGCCGGGGCCCGGCGGCCGCAGCCGGGTGGTGTGGCAGGAGGAGCTGCGGTTGCGCTTCCTGCCCCGCGCCCTGGACGGCGTGGTCGAGCGCACGGGCCGGGCGGTGTTCGGGCGCGGCCTGAACCGGCTGCTCAGGCAAGGCTGAACCGGCTGCTCAGACGGGCCTGAACGGGACGGCTACGCGGGCCTGAGCCGGGGGGCTCGGCGGCCCCGGACGGACCGACTCCGAGTGGGCGAACAGCCGTACCAGGAACGACTCCGGGCGAGCGAACAGCCGTACCACCGGCCGGAGTTCAGTCCTTGCGTCCCGTCACCGCCACCGTCACGCCCAGCCCGTCGGGCCGGGTATCACGATCAGCGGCAGGGACAGCGCCGCGAAGGCGAGCAGCCGGTTCGGGGAGACCATGTCCTCATGGGGCACAGGGGCCGGAGCGCGGGGGGCGAGGCTCAGGCCACCGAGCCGATCCGCGCCGTCGTCGCCGTGACCGTCGTCTCGTGGTGGATCGGCGTGTGCCCGCCGGTCAGGGCGGCGCCGCTGCCGCCGCGCCGGGCGGCGACGATCTCCGCGGCGATGGACAGGGCCGTCTCCTCGGGTGTGCGGGCGCCGAGGTCCAGGCCGATCGGGGACCGCAGGCGGGACAACTCGCGTTCGCTCACGCCGACTTCGCGCAGGCGGCGGGCCCGGTCGAGGTGGGTGCGGCGGGAGCCCATCGCGCCGACGTAGGCGACCGGCAGGCGCAGCGCCACCTTCAGCAGCGGCACGTCGAACTTGGCGTCGTGAGTGAGGACGCACAGGACGGTACGGCCGTCGGTCCCGGTGCGTTCCAGGTAGGTGTGGGGCCACTCGACCACGATCTCGTCGGCCTCGGGGAAACGGGTGCGGGTGGCGAAGACCGGGCGGGCGTCGCACACGGTGACGTGGTAGCCGAGGAACTTGCCGACGCGGACCAGGGCGGAGGCGAAGTCGATCGCGCCGAAGACGATCATCCGGGGCGGGGGCACGGAGGACTCCACCAGGACGGTGAGCGGGGCGCCGCAGCGCGACCCCTGGGCGCCGATCTCCAGGGTGGCCGTGCGGCCCGCGTCCAGCAGGGCGCGGGCCTCGGCGGCGACGGTGCGGTCCAGCTCGGGGTGGGCGCCGAAACCGCCGTCGTACGATCCGTCGGGCCGCACCAGCAGGGCGCGGCCCGCAAGCCCGGCCGGGCCGGCCACGATCCGGGCGAGCGCCGCCGCCTGCCCGCGGGCGGCGGTCGCCAGCGCGGCTGCGATCACCGGCCGGGCGGGATCGTCCGCCCGGACCGGGGTGACCAGGATGTCGATGACGCCGCCGCAGGTCAGGCCGACCGCGAAGGCGTCCTCGTCGCTGTATCCGAACCGTTCGAGGACGCTCTGCCCGTCCTTCAGCGCCTGTTGGCACAGCTCGTACACCGCGCCCTCCACGCAGCCGCCGGAGACCGATCCGATGGCGGTGCCGTCGGCGTCCACCGCGAGCGCGGCGCCGGGCTGCCGGGGCGCGCTGCCGCCGACGGCGACCACGGTGGCGACCGCGAAGTCACGCCCCTGGCCGATCCAACGGTTCAACTCCTCGGCGATGTCCAGCATCTGTCGGTCTCCTCAGGATGGTTGCTCGAAAGGGGGGCGCCGCCGCGTCCCTAGTGGACGCCGAGCCAGCCCTCGACGGGGTGCAGCGCGAAGTACACGAGGAAGACCGCCGTCAGCCCCCACATGAACGCGCCGATCTCGCGCGCCCTGCCCTGGGCCACCTTGATCGCCGTGTACGAGACGACTCCCGCCGCGACCCCCGTGGTGATCGTGTATGTGAACGGCATCAGGACGACGGTCAGGAAGACCGGAATCGCCGTGGCCCGGTCGCCCCAGTCCACGTGCCGCGCGTTCATCAGCATCATCGCACCGATGACCACCAGCGCCGCGGAGGCCACTTCCTGCGGGACGATCGCGGTCACCGGGGTGAAGAACAGACAGGCCGCGAACAGCAGTCCGGTCACCGCGGAGGCGAGCCCCGTGCGGGCGCCCTCGCCGACGCCGGTCGCCGACTCGATGAACACGGTCTGTCCCGAGCCGCCGGTCACACCGCCGATCGCCCCGCCCGCGCCGTCGATGAACAGCGCCTTGGACAGCCCCGGCATCCGCCCCTTGTCGTCGGCGAGCCCGGCTTCCGTGCCGACGCCGATGATGGTGGCCATCGCGTCGAAGAACCCGGCGAGCACCAGGGTGAAGACGATCACCGCGATGGTCATCCCGCCGACCTTGTCCCAGCCGCCGAAACCGACGTTCCCGAACAGTGAGAAGTCCGGCATGGAGACCGCGCCGCCGTGCAGTTCGGGCGCGCCGGAGGCCCACTGGCGGGGGTCGATGACGCCGAGCCCATTGAGGACGGCGGCGACGACGGTGCCGGAGACGATGCCGATCAGGATGGCGCCGGGCACGTTGCGGGCCTGGAGCATGAAGATCAGCAGCAGGGTGCCGGCGAAGAGGAGCACCGGCCAGCCGGTGAGCTGGCCCGCGGGGCCGAGGCTGAGCGGGGTGCCCTTGCCCTGGTGCACGAAGCCGGACTTGTAGAAGCCGATGAGGGCGATGAACAGGCCAATGCCCATGGTGATGCCGTGCTTGAGCGCGAGCGGGATCGCGTTCATGATCATCTCGCGCAGGCCGGTGACGACCAGCAGCATGATGACCGCGCCGTACAGCACGCACATGCCCATCGCCTGCGGCCAGGTCATGTTGGGCACGACCTGCGCGGACAGCACGCCGGAGACGGACAGGCCGGCGGCGAGCGCGAGGGGCACCTTGCCGACGAAGCCCATCAGCAGCGTGGTGAGGGCCGCGGCGAACGCGGTCGCGGTGATCAGGGCCTTCTGGCCGAGGGTGTGGCCCTGGACGTCCTGGCCGGACAGGATCAGGGGGTTGAGCAGGAGGATGTACGCCATCGCCATGAAGGTGGTGACGCCGCCGCGCACCTCGCGCGCGACCGTGGATCCTCTCCGGGATATGTGGAAGTACCGGTCGAGCCAGGACCGGCCGGCCGGGACGCGGCTGCCGTCGCCGGCGTCCTCGGCCGTGGTCCTGGGCTCCACTGATGGTTGGGTCATGGTGCCGTCTCCCAAGGTTCACAGGGGCACCCGGTCAACTCCGGTGAGCTGAGCGGGATTTGGGATGTGCACGTAACCCGGGGGACGGCCCGGTGTGGCACGTGTTGGGGGGGTGTGGGCCGGGGGTGAGCGATTGCCCGGCGGGGGGCGTTACGCCGTGCCCGTGAGGTGCTCCGGGCGTACCGGCGTCCTGTTCAGCTCCAGGCCCGTGGCGTTGCGGATCGCCGCGAGGACGGCCGGGGTCGAGGACAGGGTCGGTGCCTCGCCGATGCCGCGCAGCCCGTAGGGGGCGTGCTCGTCGGCGAGTTCGAGGACGTCGACCGGGATGGTCGGCGTGTCGAGGATGGTCGGGATCAGGTAGTCCGTGAAGGAGGGGTTCCTGACCTTCGCGGTCTTCGGGTCCACGATGATCTCCTCCATCACCGCGACGCCCAGGCCCTGCGTGGTGCCGCCCTGGATCTGGCCGACCACGGAGAGCGGGTTGAGCGCCTTGCCGACGTCCTGGGCGCAGGCCAGCTCGATGACCTTGACGAGGCCGAGTTCGGTGTCGACCTCGACCACGGCGCGGTGCGCGGCGAAGGAGTACTGGACATGGCCGTTGCCCTGGCCGGTGCGCAGGTCGAAGGCCTCGGTCGGCCGGTGCCGCCACTCCTCCTCCAGCTCCACGGCCTCGTCCTCCAGGACGTCCACCAGGTCGGCGAGCACCTCGCCGCCGTCGGTGACGACCTTGCCGCCCTCCAGCAGCAACTCGGCGGTGGCCCAGGCGGGATGGTAGGAGCCGAACTTGCGCCGGCCGATCTCCAGGACCTTCTCGCGCACCAGCTCGCAGGCGTTCTTGACGGCACCGCCGGTGACGTACGTCTGCCGGGAGGCGGAGGTGGAGCCGGCCGAGCCCACCTGGGTGTCGGCCGGGTGGATGGTCACCTGGGCGACGCCGAGTTCGGTGCGGGCGATCTGGGCGTGCACGGTGACGCCGCCCTGCCCGACCTCCGCCATCGCGGTGTGCACGGTGGCGACGGGCTCGCCCGCGATCACCTCCATGCGCACCTTGGCGGTGGAGTAGTCGTCGAACCCCTCGGAGAAGCCGACGTTCTTGATGCCGACGGCGTAGCCGACGCCCCGTACGACGCCCTCGCCGTGCGTGGTGTTGGACAGGCCGCCGGGCAGCTGCCGTACGTCGGCGCCCTCGCTGGACTCCCACTGGCGCTCGGGCGGCAGCGGCATCGACGTGACGCGGCGCAGGAGTTCGGCGACCGGCGCCGGGGAGTCGACCGGCTGCCCGGTGGGCATGATGGTGCCCTGCTCCATGGCGTTCAGCTGCCGGAACTCCACCGGGTCCATGCCGAGTCGCTTCGCCAGCTTGTCCATCTGGGCCTCGTACGCGAAGCACGCCTGGACCGCGCCGAAGCCGCGCATCGCGCCGCAGGGCGGGTTGTTGGTGTACAGGGCGATGGCCTCGATGTCGACGTCGTCCACGACGTACGGCCCGATGCTGAGCGAGGAGGCGTTGCCGACGACGGCCGGGGAGGCGGAGGCGTAGGCGCCGCCGTCCAGCACGATGCGGCACTTGACGTGGGTCAGCTTGCCGTCGCGGGTGGCCCCGTGCTCGTAGTACAGCTTGGCCGGGTGGCGGTGGACGTGCCCGAAGAAGGACTCGAACCGGTTGTAGACGATCTTGACGGGCTTGCCGGTGCGCAGCGCCAGCAGACAGGCGTGGATCTGCATGGACAGGTCCTCGCGGCCGCCGAACGCGCCGCCGACGCCGGACAGCGTCATCCGCACCTTGCGCTCGGGCAGGCCGAGCACGGGCGCGATCTGGCGCAGGTCGGAGTGGAGCCACTGGGTGGCGATGTAGAGGTGGACGCCGCCGTCCTCCTCGGGCACCGCGAGCCCGGACTCCGGGCCGAGGAACGCCTGGTCCTGCATGCCGAAGGTGTACTCGCCCCGGACGATCACATCGGCGCGGGCGGCGGCCGCGGCGGCGTCGCCGCGCACGATCGGCTGGCGGTGCACGATGTTCGGGTGCGGGACGTGCCCGATGTGGTGGTCGTCGCGGTGCTCGTGGATGAGGATGGCGTCCGGGCCGAGGGCCGACTTCTCGTCGGTGACCACCGGGAGTTCGCGGTACTCCACCTTGATCTTGGCGGCGGCGCGGCGGGCGGTCTCCGGGTGGTCGGCGGCGACGATCGCGACCGGCTCGCCGTGGTGGCGCACCTTGCCGTGCGCGAGGACCGGGGTGTCCTGGATCTCCAGGCCGTAGTGCCTGACCTCGGTGGGCAGGTCGTCGTACGTCATGACGGCGTAGACGCCGGGCAGGGCGAGGGCCTCGGACGTGTCGATGGAGACGATCTCGGCGTGTGCGACGGTGGAGCGCAGGATCTGGCCCCACAGCATGTCCTCGTGCCACATGTCCGAGGAGTAGGCGAATTCGCCGGTGACCTTGAGGGTGCCGTCGGGGCGCAGGGTGGACTCGCCGATGCCACCCTTGGTGCCCGAGCCCTGTGTGATCTTGGTAGGAACGCCGTTGGCCGGCATGTCAGACCCCCTCGGACTGGCGGGCGGCCGCGAGGCGGACCGCGTCCATGATCTTCTCGTAGCCCGTGCAGCGGCACAGGTTGCCCGACAGCGCCTCGCGGATGTCGGCGTCGGACGGGTTCGGGTTGCGCTCCAGGAGTTCGTCGGAGGCGACGAGCAGGCCCGGCGTGCAGAAGCCGCACTGGACGGCGCCGGCGTCGATGAACGCCTGCTGGATCGGGGCGAGTTCGGTGCCCTCGCCGGCCTGCGAGTCGGTGCCGCCCTTGGCCGCCCAGCCCTTGGCCGCGTCCAGGGAGACGCCGTCCGAGCCGCCCTCGGAGCGCTGCCGCGCGTGGTCGGCGAGGCCCTCGACGGTCACCACGTCCCGGCCCTCAACCTGTCCGGCGGCGACCAGACAGGAACAGACCGGCACGCCGTCGAGTCGTACGGTGCAGGAGCCGCACTCGCCCTGTTCGCAGGCGTTCTTGGAGCCGGGCAGGCCGAGCCGCTCGCGCAGCACGTAGAGCAGGGACTCGCCCTCCCAGACGTCGTCGGCCTCCTGCGGGCGTCCGTTGACGGTGAAGTTGACGCGCATCACGCAGCTCCCTCGGTGTGGCGGGCGCCGCGGTACGACTCCCAGGTCCAGGTCAGCGTCCGGCGGGCCATCACGCCGACCGCGTGCCTGCGGTAGCTCGCGGTGCCCCGGACGTCGTCGATCGGGTTGCAGGCGGCGGCGCACAGGTCCGCGAACTGCTTGGCGACGGAGGGGGTGATGATCTTCCCGTTGTCCCAGAAGCCGCCCTCCGCCAGCGCGGCGTTCAGGAACTCCTCGGCGGCCTTGGCGCGCACCGGGGTGGGCGCGGCCGAGCCGATGCCGGTGCGCACGGTGCGGGTTTCCGGGTGCAGGGCGAGGCCGAAGGCGCACACGGCGATGACCATGGCGTTGCGGGTGCCGACTTTGGAGTACTGCTGCGGGCCGTCCGCCTTCTTGACGTGTACGGCGCGGATCAGCTCGTCGGGCTTGAGCGCGTTGCGCTTGACGCCCGTGTAGAACTCGTCGATCGGGATCATCCGGGTCCCGCGCGCCGACGACGCCACCTCGACCTCGGCGCCGGCGGCGAGGAGGGCGGGGTGGGCGTCGCCGGCGGGCGAGGCCGTGCCGAGGTTGCCGCCGACGCCGCCGCGGTTGCGGATCTGCGGGGAGGCGACCGTGTGCGAGGCGAGCGCGAGGCCCGGCAGCTCGGCACGGAGCTGTTCCATGATCGTGCTGTAGGGCACGGAGGCGCCCAGCCGTACGGCGTCCTCGCCGGTCTCCCATTCGTAGAGATCGCCGACGCGGTTGAGGTCGAGCAGGTACTCGGGCCTGCGGTGATCGAAGTTGATCTCGACCATCACATCGGTGCCACCCGCGATCGGCACAGCGGTGGGATGCTCGGCCTTCGCGGCGAGCGCCTCCTCCCAGCTGGCGGGGCGAAGGAAGTCCATGACCGGCTCTCTTCTTCGTCTTGGGTTCTGCGGATTTGAGCCAATCCGTGTGCGGCGGGCCCGGCTCGTTCCTGTCGTGTTGACGTGGAGTGAAGTCAGTACACCGCCGTGTACTCCGACGGGGTCAGTCACCGAAACCATGAAGGAGTTCGCTGGCCAGGTGAAGCATCTTGTAGATTCGTATGAACGGAGGACGTCGGCAACCTCTCCGTTTTCCCTGGGGAAGCGGCCATTCCCCCGTCCCCCTCCGAAGATCCATCGTAGGTTTCGAGACAAGAAACGGCGGCAACTGAGATGCGGCTGCGCGCACTGCTGGACACCGACGCGCTGGGCCTGCTGCTGCTCGGCGGCGAGGACGAGCTGGACCGCTCGGTGCGCGGTGTGATGACGACCGACCTGCGCGACCCGAGCCGCTACCTGTCCGGCGGCGAGCTGGTGCTGACGGGCCTCGCCTGGCGGCGGGACGCGGCCGACTCCGAGCCGTTCGTACGGCTGCTGGTGCAGGCCGGGGTGGCGGCCCTCGCCGCGGGCACCGCCGAGCTGGGCGGGGTGCCGGAGGATCTGGTGGCGGCCTGCGCCAAGCACCGGCTGCCGCTGCTCGCGGTGGACGAGTCGGTGGCCTTCGCGACGGTCACCGAGCATGTCGTACGACAGGTGTCCGGCGAGCGCGCCGGGGACCTGGCCGCCGTGGTGGACCGGCACCGCCGGATGATGACCTCGGGCCCGGCGGGCGGCGGCCCCGACGTGGTGCTCGACCTGCTCGGCACCGACCTGGACCTGCGCGCCTGGGTGCTCTCCCCCACCGGCCGGCTGATCGCAGGGTCCAAGGTGGCGGGCCCCGAGCTGCCCGCCGGGACCTGCGCCCGGCTGGCCGCCGAACACCTGGCCGCGACCCGCTCCGGCCGGCGCGCCCCGCACCGGGTCCCGCTGGACGGCACGACGTACTCGCTCTTTCCGATCCGTTCCTCGGGGCGCGGGCCGGGCGCCGCGCGGGATGTCCGCGATGTGCGCGAGACGGTGCTGTCGGACTGGCTGCTGGCCGTGGAGGCGGACGCGGGCGACTGGGACGGGCAGCGCATGGACCTGCTCCAGGGCGTCACCCAGCTGATCGCCGTGGAGCGCGACCGCCGGGAGGCGGCCCGTACGGTACGGCGCCGGCTCGCCCAGGAGATCCTGGAGCTGGTGCAGACCGGCGCCGCGCCCGCGGAGATCGCGGCCCGGCTGCGGGTGGCCGCGCCCGTGCTGCTGCCCGGTCTCGGCGCGGCCCCGCACTGGCAGGTCGTGGTGGCGCGGGTGGAGTGGGACGGCGGGGACGTCGAGGGCGGTTCGGTGGCGCAGGCGCTGCTGGAGGAGGTCCTGGTGGACCCGCTGGCGACCGGCCCCGAGGCCGCCGACCGCATCGCCGTGGCGCACACCGGGGACGAGGCGGTGGCGCTGGTGCCGCTGCCCGCCGTACCGGCCGTCGCCGCGGACCGCGAGGGCGCGGAGACCGGGCTGCTCGCCGACGCGCTGCTCCGGGTGGTGCGCGAGCCGCTGTCGGCGGGGCTGGACGGCGACGGGCGGCTCACGCTCGGCGTCAGCGCGGCCGTGCACTCCGCGGAGGGGCTGCGCGGCGCCCTGGAGGAGGCCCGGCACGCCCGCCGGGTGGCGGCGGCCCGGCCCGGCCGGGTCTGCGCGGCCGGGCACCAGGAGCTGGCCAGCCATGTGCTGCTGCTCCCGTTCGTCCCGGACGACGTGCGCCGCGCGTTCACGGCCCGGCTGCTGGACCCGCTGACGGACTACGACCGCCGGCACCGCGCGGAGCTGATCCCGACCCTGGAGGCGTTCCTCGACTGCGACGGCTCCTGGACCCGCTGCGCCACCCGGCTGCACCTGCACGTCAACACGCTGCGCTACCGCGTCGGACGGATCGAGCAGTTGACGGGACGGGACCTGTCGCGCCTGGAGGACAAGCTCGATTTCTTCCTGGCGCTGCGGATGAGCTGAGCCGGGCGGGGCGAAGCGGACGAAGCGGGCCCCGCCGCGCCCCCACGACTTTGTGAAATCTTTCACCCACCCCCTTGGCCAGGCGTGGCGATCGGTGCTGGAATGCCGCCACCACTCAACAGCCCGATGGCGTGCCTGGGGAGGTCAACGTGGCGTATACCGCCATGTCTGGGAACGGAACGACCGCCGGTGACGATCCTCTCCAGACCGCGGTATGGCGGCTGCGCTCGCGGGCCTGCTGGGCCGACGCCGCGGCCCTGCTGCCGGCGGACACGCCGGACGCGGCGCTGCAACGGGCGATGCTGCTGGTGGAGCGCTGCCTGTACACGGAGGGCGGCTGGGCGGACGCGGAGGACGCGCTGCGTACGGCGGAGGCGCTCGCGCACACCGACGAGGAGCGGGGCGCGGCCGCGTGCGAGCGCGGGCAGCTCGCGTACGCCGCGACGCTGCACGGCGTCCGGGACCGGGTGGACGAGGCGCGGGCCGCGCTGGGGCGGGCGGCGGCGCTGATCCCGCCGGGGGCGGCGGGGCGGGCGCTGCTGGACTTCCGGCGGGGGCTGCTGGCGGAGAACCTGTCCCGGTCCCCGCAGGCGGCGCGCGCCGCGTACCGCCGGGCGCACGCGGGCGCGACCGCGGGCGCCGATCCGCTGCTGCTGTCGTTCACCTGGCGCCATCTGGCCGGACTCGCCCTGCGGGACGGGGAGTTGGCGGAGGCGCGGCACGGGTTCGCCGAGTCGCTGCGGATCCGGGAGGAGCTGGGGTACCTCGTGGGGACGGCGCCCGCGCTGGTGTCGCTGGCGGACACGGAGGACGAACCGGCGGCGTCCCGGCTGCGGGACGAGGCACGGCGGCTGTTCCGCCTCCTGGGGGGCGTACCGACGTGGCTGGCGGCGCAGCTCGTCCCACCGGCGGCGGGGCCGGCCACGGCGTGAGCGGGGGCGGGGGCGCGAGGGGGGGCGTGTGAAGCGCGGAGGCGTGCTCAGAGGGAACTGAGAGACGGCTGTGCCAGTGTGACGCGCCCCGAGACCCCCCACTCCAGGAGAGCGTCGCATGACCCTCGTCAACGGGCTGCCGGCCCATGTCCTGCTCGTCCATGTCGTCGTGGTGCTGGTCCCGCTGACCGCCCTCGCGCTGGTCGCCGCGGCGGTGTGGCCGCGGACCGCGCGCCGGCTCGGCGTGCTGCTGCCCGCGCTGGGCCTCGTGTCCCTGGTCAGCGTGCCGCTCACGACGAACGCCGGTGAGTGGCTGGAGCGGCACGTCGACGACGACCCGCTCGTCCGCCGGCACGCCGAGCTGGGCGACGGGCTGCTGCCCTGGGCGCTGGGGCTGTTCGTGCTGGCCGTGGTCGTGTGGTGGGCGACCCGCGCGGTGCTGCGCGCCGGGGGCGGCGGCTCGCGCTGGTCCGCGCTGCCGGTGCGGATCGCTCTCGGGCTGCTGTCCGCGGTCATCGCGGTGGGCGCGGTCGTGGACGTGTACCGGATCGGCGACTCGGGGGCGCGGGCGGCGTGGCACGACGGATTCTCGAAGTCGGCGCACGGTGACCAGGGCGGCGACGGTTCCTGAGACGCCCTGAAGGGGTGGGGTGCGGGGAGCCGCGCGGCAGCTCACGGCGGAGGGCGGACCGCGTCGCCTCCGCTCAGGCCGCGCCCGCGAAGTGCTCCGCGACCAGGTCACGCACCACCTCCAGGTCCCGCGCCACCAGCGCCTCCAGCAGGGAGACGTGTTCGGCCGCGTCCGCGAGCAGGTCCGCGCGGGCGTGCCGGACCGGGGCGCCGACCAGCGGCCACTGGGCGCGGCGGTGCAGGTCGCAGGCGATGCGGACCAGCTCCTCGTTGCCGGACAGGGCCAGCATCGCGCGGTGGAAGGCGCGGTCGGACTCGGCGTACGTCGCGGGGCAGCCGGACGCCGCCGCCCGGACCGTGTCCTGCGCGAGCGGCCGCAGCTCGGCCCAGCGCGCGGCCGGGACCGTACGGGCCAGCCGGAGCATCACCGGGACCTCGATCAGCTCCCGCACCTCCGCCAGCTCGGCCAGCTCCCGCGCCCCCCGCTCGACCACCCGGAAGCCGCGGTTGGGCACCACCTCGACGGCGCCCTCCAGGGCGAGCTGCTGCATCGCCTCGCGCACCGGCGTCGCCGAGACCCCGAAGCGGTCCCCGAGCACCGGCGCCGAGTACACCTCCCCCGGCTTCAGCTCGCCCGTCACCAGCGCCGTGCGCAGCGCCTCCAGGATCTGCCCGCGTACCGAGGACCGCTGTATCACGGGCCGCTCACCCGCGGGCCTGCGCGGGCCCGGAACCAGCCCCTCACCGTGCGTGTACGCCGCCGCGGAGCCCTGCGCGCCCTGCCTCACGGGTCCTCCTGGCGGCTTGTCGGTACTTGGGGTCATTGACGACGGGTTGTCGGTTGTTCGTCAAGCACCCTAGACGTACCGAGCGGTACGTCAAACTCGATCGAGGTCCGGGAGCAAGGTCCAGGACGGGCGAGCGGGGCCGAGCGGACCCCCGCGGTCCACTAAGATCGACTCGATCCGGACCGCCTCGCACGGACAGGTGATGCACAACTTCCTCACCTTTCACGGGAACTTTCCGAGGAACCATCCGTACGGGTAGTCTTATTCGAACTCAACTCCCGCCCCTCAAGCGGCAGTTCGAGCAGATCGCCGTCCCCGGGCACCCCCTCGCACCCTCTTGGCGGCCTCTTGCCGCGAAACCCCCTGAGGGCCGCCCGGAGTGGGTCAATATGGCGGGCGTTACGCCCTATCCCAATGCAAGGGACCCCTGATGAGACTGACCGACATATCGCTGAACTGGCTGCTTCCGGGCGTCGTACTGCTCCTGGGCATGGTCGCGGCGGTGGCGGTACTCGCGCGCGGAAAGCGCTCTGCCGGGGAGAACGCGAGTGCGGACGACTCCTGGGAGCGCAGCGAGGAGCGCCGCAGGCGCAAGGAGGCCATCTACGGCACCGCCTCCTACGTGCTGCTGTTCTGCTGTGCGGCGGTGGCGGCCGCCCTGTCCTTCCACGGCCTCGTGGGCTTCGGCGAGCAGAATCTCGGCCTGACCGACGGCTGGCAGTACCTGGTGCCGTTCGGCCTCGACGGCGCGGCCATGTTCTGCTCCGTCCTCGCGGTGCGCGAGGCCAGCCACGGTGACGCGGCCCTCGGCTCGCGCATCCTGGTGTGGCTGTTCGCCGCGGCCGCGGCCTGGTTCAACTGGGTGCACGCGCCGCGCGGCGCCGGTCACGCGGGCGCCCCGCAGTTCTTCTCCGGCATGTCCCTGTCGGCGGCCGTGCTGTTCGACCGCGCGCTGAAGCAGACCCGCCGCGCCGCGCTGCGCGAGCAGGGTCTGGTGCCGCGCCCGCTGCCGCAGATCCGCATCGTGCGCTGGCTGCGCGCCCCCCGCGAGACCTACAAGGCGTGGTCGCTCATGCTCCTGGAGGGCGTGCGCAGCCTGGACGAGGCCGTCGAGGAGGTCCGCGAGGACAACCGGCAGAAGGAGCAGTCGCGCCAGCGCAGGCGCGAGCAGCAGCGGATGGAGCGCGCCCAGCTCAAGGCCATCAGCCGGGGCCACGGCCGGTTCGTGAACCGGGTCGGCGGCGGCCGGCAGGTCGAGGTGCAGGCGATGGAGCGCGGCTCCTCGGGCGCCACCACAGCGGAGCCTGCCATAGCGACCGCGGAACAGCTGCCGGTACCCTCCCGTCCCTCCCTCCAGCCGGTCCGCAAAGGGTCTGAGCCGGTGGCCAAAGGGTCCGAGCCGGTGACCGTCGACCTCACCGCGGAGGACGACACCATGGCCCTGCCCCGCCTGGACTCCCTGGAGCGCAAACTCAAGGACCTGGAGCAGCAGTTCGGCTAGGGATGACCGGTCTTCATGGGTCGGGGGGGGGGGGGGGGGGGGGGGGGGGCCGCCCCCCCCCCCCCCCCCCCCCCCCCCCCCCGCGACCGGGCGGGCGCCCATCGCGATGATGTCGCGGACGATGCCGCCGACGCC